>JBDRSZ010000332.1:0-6429 GCA_043824415.1 bacterium
CCTTTACCTGTCCTGCCTCTACCTGAATGATTTTTCATGCACCCATGATTCCATGCTAAAAAAATAGCATTTATTACTTGACATTCGAATAATAAAATGTTATATTTTTAGCACAGTGCTAACTATTTAGCATTTTGATGAAACTTAACTTAATCGGCTTACGTAAGACCAAATATCAGACAAGGAGAAACGCATGACAAAATATCCAAAAGAAATCTTAAGCCGCCGCGAACGGCAGATCATGGACATCATCTATCAGAAGGGCAGCGCCACGGCCGCAGAAGTGCTCGAAAACCTGCCCGACCCGCCCAGCTACTCGGCCATCCGGGCATTGCTTAAAGTCCTCGAAGTGAAAGGCCACATCAAGCACCGCCAGCAGGGAGCGCGTTACGTCTACTCACCCTCTGTCAGCCGTGAAAAAGCCAAACGCACTGCCATTCAGCATCTCCTGAATACGTTCTTTGAAGGATCGGCGGCGAGCGCCGTTACTGCTCTGTTGGATGTCTCGAGGTCGGAATTATCGGATGAAGATCTCGACAGACTAACCACCCTCATCAATCAAGCCAAACAGGAGGGAATGTAAAATGGAAACCTTGTTTCATGTCAATGGATTCGCGGATCACACGATGGCTGTGCTTTCATTCCTGCTGAATACGACTCTAAAATGCACGGTCATCCTCTTGTGCGCGTATGGTTTCAGTCGCGCGCTTAGACGCGCATCCTCGGCCACTCGACACTTCGTATGGACGATGGCCATCTCAGGCATCCTTCTCCTGCCCGTATTCAGCCTCATCCTCCCGTCGTGGACCGTGTCGATCTCCCCTGTATTGCTCACTGAAAAAACACGCAATCCCGTATTGGATTCGTCCGGATCGGCGATGGAACCCGGTTCCCCCAACACTTCCACGCTGCAGAAGGCATTGATGACAAAAGCCCCTCCCAAAACCCTTGCGAACGATCCGAATTCGAAAGACAATGACCCGGCCCTAAAAACACATACCCAAACATTCCTTCAGTCTTTGGTCGAGAACGTGCAGACATTCGCACGTTCCGCATCCAAGAAACAGGCATCCATCCTCCTTTTCTGCCTATGGGCGGCCGGAACATCGGCCATTTTTCTCCGCCAGCTCGTCGGCAGAGTTCATGTCTGGCAGACTGGACGCCGTTCCGTCGAAGTGACCGACAGCAAATGGACACGACTTTTTAACGAACTGAAGAACAGCTACCGAATCCGTCGTCGTGTGCAATTGCTCAAGAGCGACAGCATTCCAATGCCCATGACCTGGGGATTCAGACGGCCAAAGATCTTATTGCCCGCCGAGGCGGATCACTGGCCCGACGATCGAAGACGCTTCGTCCTGCTCCATGAACTCTCTCACATCAAACGGTGGGATACCTTGACCCAGCTCTTCGCACAAATAGCCGGCGCATTCTACTGGATGAATCCTTTCGTGTGGATCGCAAATCGCCAATTTCTGAAGGAAAGGGAGCACGCGTGCGATGACTTCGTCCTGAAGGGGGGCTCCAAAGCGTCGGAGTATGCGGGCCTGATTCTGGATATCGCACAGACTTCCCATCCAAAACATCTCGTCTCTCTTGCCACCGTTGCGATGGCCAGACGGACGCAATTGGAGGGCCGGCTCTTGGCCATTCTCAATCCCAAGCTGAGCCGGCGTGCTTTAACGCACGCGGCCGCCGTCTTCACGTGTGCCGCCGTCCTGCTCGCTGTCTTCCCCCTTGCTGCAATGCGGCCGACCATTCGGAGGGAAGTGTCTTTCGATTCGGCCTCTCCATCCGAGAAAGTGGAACAAGTCGCTCAGCATGAAACCGCTAAAAATTCAATCGAGCGGAAAAATGCCGTCGGGACTTCAGAAATTAACACTGTCAAAAAGTCCCCGGAATCGACCGCCAACGAACCGGCAGACGAAGTACAGATAAAAAATCCTAAGGACGCGACCGACAAAAACGACCCGATTCAGAGCCAATCAAAACAGACAAAATCGAAGCAGGATAAAAACAACCCCGTCGTTCAGTCATTGTGTGAAGCCCTCAAAGATCCCAGCCTCGACGTCCGCCTCCAGGCGGCCCAAACCCTCGGCAGGCTCGAAGACAAAGCCGCGGTTCAGGCCCTGGTCTCTGCATTGAAGGACGATCACTGGCAGATGCGGGTCGCGTCGGCCGAAGCCTTGAGCAGGATCAGAAACAAAGCCGCCGTGCCGGGACTTATCGAGGCATTGAAGGACGAAGACTGGCATGTTCGGGAGCGGATGGCCGAAGCGTTGGGAGAGTTGGATGATCCCGTCGCCATTCCGGCGCTGAGCCAGGCCGCGCAGGACCCAAACCGCAACATACGTAAGACAGCGGTCTGGGCTATGGGTGAAATTCAGGACCGGACAGCCGTCGAGCCCTTGAGCCGCGCTTTGAAGGATGAAGACTGGGAAATTCGCAAAGAGGCAGCCGAAGCCCTGGGCAAACTGGAAGACCCGTCGGCAATCGCGCCGCTGAGTGCAGCCATCCAGGATCCCGTTATGGATGTACGAAAAGCCGTCATCGAGGCGTTGAATGATATCGACAATCCGAAGACCGCCGAGCCGCTCATCCAGGCCATGAACGACGAACACTGGGAAATCCGCAAGGCAGCTGCCGAAGCCGTCGGAGACCTCGAAGATGCCCGAGCCGTCCGTCCCCTCCTCGCACTCCTGAAAAATGACACGCACTGGGAAGTCCGCAAAGAAGCCGTCGAGGCATTGGGAGATATCGGAGACAGTGCGGCCGTCGATGCCATGATAGGCGCTTTAAACGACCCGACCGCGGAAGTCCGCAAGGCAGCCGTCTCCACGCTCGGAGATTTCGAAAATCCCCGCGCCGTGAAACCGCTGCTCAGTCTGCTCGGCAGCGCCGAATCGGTCGATGCGTTGATCCAGGCGCTGACCGATCCGGACTGGGAAGTCCGAAAGCAGGCGGCTCGCGCCCTGGGCGAGATCGGGGATCCCAAAGCCATGGACCCGCTGAGCCTTCGGTTGAAAGACGAGAACGAAGAAGTCCGTCGTGCCGCAGCCGAGGCATTGGGCGATCTCCGCTGGCGAAACGAATAGCAGAATTTTAGTAAACTTCAAATATGAACGAATCAAGAGGACGATATTTAAACATGCCTCTTTTATAAAGGATTTGTAGAAATCATGTTTCAATCTTTATCTCTCCTTTGGGTGACTATTAAAAATCCTCTCAACTCTTCAGCCAGCGAAGTCGAAGGCTCCAAGTTATTGATATTACAGTCATGCTTCGACTCCGCTCAGCATGAAGATTATATTAAACGCTGTTTTTCAACAGTCTCTGTAATGTAAAAGAAATCGAATGTTCATTCTTTTGCTAAAATCGAGAAATTGTTTACCTGACCATCCAGGAGGAAAAAATGCTTAGACAACCATTGTTCCGATCGACGATCACGGCCATTTGGATATTCTGCGGCCTCCATATCTGCGCCCAGCCAACCGTCCCGAAAACCGCCATCCCATCAAGCGTCCCGCCCGAAATCAAACAGGCCATTGAATCCCTCTATGCCGCTGACCCGACCGACCGCGCAAACTCTGCAAAACAGCTCGATGAATTCGGATCAGATGCGACAGCCGCCATTCCCTTCTTGGTCGGAATGCTGGCCGACGACGTTTTGATCGACCCCATCGAGGAAGACATTCGATGGATGTCCTCCGGACACATCATCATCGTCAAGACCACTCCCGCCAAACAGGCCGCAAGAACCCTCATCCACATCGGCGAATCCGCTGTCGAACCCGTCATCGCCGCGCTCAAAACAGGCGACTGGAAAACACAGAAAGAAGCCGCGCGAATCCTCGGAGACATCCAAAGCCCCCGTGCCGTGGCGCCCCTGATCGACGCGCTCAAGAATGCGAACTGGCAGGTGCGCGAACAGGCCGTCATCGCACTGGGAGACATCGAGGATGCGCGGGCCGTGCGTCCTCTGATCTCTGCTCTGAAGGATGAACAATGGCAGGTGAGGAAAGAAGCCCTGAATGCGCTGGGCGAATTCGAGGATTCGGATTCGATGGGAGACATCGTCAAAATGCTGAACGACGAGAACTGGCGCGTGCGGGCCGAAGCTGCCAATGTCCTCGGAGATTTTGGAGATCCCGGCGCTTTGAAACCGTTGGTCGGCGTCACGAAAGACGCGCAATGGCAGGTGCGGGAAGCAGCCGCGGACGCGTTGGGCAGAACAGAGAACACGCGCGCCATCCCACCGCTCGTCAAAGCGTTGAACGATCCCCGCTGGGAAGTACGCGAAGCAGCAGCCGAGGCGCTGGGAAATATCGAAGATCAGAAAGCTGTTCGACCGCTCTGCGATGCGTTGAAAGACAAGGTCTGGCAAGTCCGTAAAGAAGCCGCCGCAGCGCTGGGAGACATCCAGGATTCACAGGCAATGAGCGCACTCATCGCGGCGGTGAAAGACGAAAACTGGCAGGTCCGTCTCGAAATCGTTCAGGCCTTGGGCTCAATCGAGAACCGCCAAGCCGTCGGAGCCCTCATCGAAGCCCTGAAGGACGACCTCTGGCAGATACGGAGCGAAGCCGCCCAAGCCTTAGGTGATATTGAAGACTCCCGAGCCGTGGACGCCCTGATCGCATCGCTGAAAGACACGGATTGGCGCGTGCGGAAGGAAGCGGCTGAGGCCCTCGGAGACATCGGGGACATCCGAGCCATAAAGCCCCTGACAGACGCTTTAAAAGACGAACACAAAGACGTCCGCAGAGAGGCCGCGGAAGCCTTGGGCGATCTTAAATAAAAGTGTGGATTCCACGCCCATCACCGGAGCACCGGAGACGAAAATAATCATCCCATAGAGTCACCCTTAACGAATCGCCGCCCGTGGGAAGGACGCGCAGCAGTCACGTGCTGCGCATTTTTATTCCTATGAAAAAAAGCTTGGTTTTTCAGATACATGTTTTTCTTATTATTGCCGTTGACTAAAAAATAATAACGCTTGACATTAATAACGGGAAGTGTTATTATATAACATGATTAATACTTTTAAAGATAAAGAAACAGAGAAAATATATAACCGTGAATATTCAAAGAAGCTGCCGCAAAACATTCAAAGAATAGCCATGAAAAAACTCTGGATGCTAGATGCAACTCCAGATTTAAATTCATTAAGGATTCCCCCGGGCAACAGACTCGAATTATTACATGGTGATCGCCAAGGACAATATAGCATACGAATAAATGATCAGTGGAGAATTTGTTTTCGATGGCGGGATGTCAACGCCGATGATGTCGAAATTATCGATTATCATTAAGAGGTTTTAAAATGTCTACAAAAAAAATACCCCCAATCCATCCGGGCGAAATTCTTAAAGAAGAATTTTTAGATCCGATGGGAATTTCTCAATATCGTCTTGCAAAAGATATTAACGTACCGCCAAGACGAATCAACGAAATTGTCCTTGGTAAAAGATCTATTTCTGCTGATACTGCCCTGAGATTGTCAAGGTATTTCAAAATGTCGGCTCTGTTTTGGATCAATTTACAAGCCCACTATGATCTTGAAACAGCAAGTGACAAATTATCGCCAAAGCTGGAAAAAGAGATTAAGGCACATACTATCGCATAAAAGAGTCGGCCAACCCAGGCATCGAGCAGACGGAATCCTACTCGCCTGTAGATTATGGAAGGCAGTACAAGCCGTGACCCAATGTCTTCTAATGACGCCCTTCATCAGATAAAAACTCACTTGACAAAATTCATGTATAATGAAGGACGCGCAGAAAATCTTTGCCGCGCGTTTTTATTCTGTGAAAAATCATTTTTTTCTTGCATATCGACCTTAAATTGATTATTATTAGTTAAGTTATTCAACCAATCCGCATATTTTCTGAGTGTCGTTCATCATGTATTGCGGGTCTGAATGCGGATGTTACCCCTCTGGGGAAAGGCGAACATGCAGCAATGAGGATGCTCGGTTACATGAAATAAGGGGGAGAGGTCTGTCTCGACACACGGAAGTCAACCATGTTTGCAACCAACACACTGACACACGACAAAAGTACTATTTTTTTAATGAGGGATGACACGGCCACCCGTCCGATCTGGCTTGACATCTAATTAATGGATGTGTGTCGGCTTTTTTACTTTATGGTGATATGCATGGATAAAACCGAATCCTCAGTGACGGTGATTATCCGTAAGATCGTCGCTAATTTTCTTGAAGAGCAATTGGGGGAGAAAGCGAAATCGATTACAACATTTCAGTTCCGAAATAAAATCGTAGTCTATGCAGAAGGCTGTTTTACACCCGCCGAAGATGATCTTGTCAATAACGAAGAGCATTCCAATCTTCTGCAGGAACTGAAATACAGGGAATTTGAACAGGTCAAACCATTATTGAAAGATCGGCTCGAAAAAGCACTGGGTCTG
>JBDRSZ010000333.1:0-6950 GCA_043824415.1 bacterium
GCAAAACAGATGGTCGATCGAATAACTCGGCGATCACAGCAAATAGCCGAATTTCCTTTATCAGGTCGAAAAGTACCTGAGTATGAAATGGATCAGATCAGAGAAGTATTTGAAGGATTCTATCGTATCATTTATTATATAAAATCCGATCAAATTGATATTCTTGCAATCATTCATGGGCATCAAAATATTCTTCGCGGTCGTCGTGGAAAAAAATAAACCGAACCGTTTTATGATGCGGATCGAACCGCGGGCAAGTCTTAGCTGAAAATCATTGAAACCATCGGAGAATTATACAATGAAAACGCAAACAGCCATAAAGACCGCGTCAAGATTTTTCATCATGCTGTCTATTTCCCTTCTTCTCGCATGCGCGGTCAACCCCGTCACGGGCAAGCGTGAATTCATGATCCTCACGGAGCAGGACGAAATCCAGATGGGAGCCGAGACGGATCAGGAGATCGCCAAAACGTACGGAATCTACGAGGCCCCCCAACTGACCGCATACATCAATCGGATCGGGCAGGATCTTAAACCCCACACACACAGACCGAATATGGAGTACAAATTTAAAGTCCTGGACTCGCCTATCGTCAACGCCTTCGCAGTCCCTGGCGGGTATATCTACATGACGCGCGGCATCCTCGCCTACTTTAACAACGAAGCCGAACTTGCCGGCGTCCTGAGCCACGAGTTGGGACACGTCAACGCCCGCCACACGGCGCGCTCGTACAGCCGCGCTTCACTGGCCATGCTTGGCATCGGCATCGGATCGGTCATTTCGGAAAAATTCGCCAAAGTGGCCGGAGTCTTCGAATTCGGCGCCTCTTTGCTCTTTCTGAAATTCAGTCGAGACGACGAACGCCAGGCAGACGACCTCGGCGTGGAATATTCCAGCAAAGCGAAGTACGACGCCCATCAAATGGCCGCTTTTTTCGAGACCTTGGAACGCATGCATCCCCAATCCGGTCTATCCGTCCTCCCCGATTGGTTTTCCACACATCCCAATCCCACAGACAGGATCGAGGCCATCAACACAAAAACGAACGAATTCCAGCAGACATTGAATCTCCAAACCGCCTTCATCCGACAGGATGAATACTTGAGACAAATGGACGGTCTGGTCTTCGGTGAAGATCCGCGGCAGGGCTATGTCGACGGAAACGTCTTCTACCATCCCGCGCTGCGATTCTTCTTCCCCGTGCCCGCGGGCTGGCAGGTCGTCAACACGCCCGCACAGGTACAGATGGTATCCGCGGAAGAAGACGCCGTCATTTATTTTACTCTGGCCGAGGGCGATTCACCCGAGCAGGCTGCTTTAAAATTCCTCGAAGGAATAAAGGCAGACGTGAAAAATGAGGAATCACTGAGGCTGAATGATTTCGTAATCCACAAGCTGATTGCAGACCTCACTTCCGGTGATGAGAATGAAGAACAAAACGAGGCCGAAAAACTCAGCCTCATGTCGTATTTCATCCAAAAAGACGATTTGATCTACGCCTTTCACGGACTCTCGTATCAGAATAAATTCTCTAAATACACTCCCATCTTCCAACAGACAATGGGCAACTTCAAAAGACTCATGGATCCATCCAAAATCAACGTCGAACCGAAACGGATTAAACTGCAATCCGTCGCCAGACAGAACGCGCTGAGAAATGTGCTCAGCGAATTCGGCGTTCCAAGCGATAAACTGGAAGAGACGGCGCTCCTCAATGGGCTGCATCTCGACGACACAGTTGAGCGCGACAGAATCCTTAAAATCGTTCGGTAGTGTCCTCCTTGCTTCTCGAAAGAACGTGTTTATTTTAATATTTTTCAACGCAATTTTTTCAACATTCAAGTGTTACAGTATTAGGTCTTCATGTTTTTTTATCAGAATGGAAAAGAGAATTAAAAGGAGGTCTTTATGCGGTCTTTCGTTTTATTCATCGTCGTCGCCTTATTGATGAGTGCCGTTGTCGTGAGTGCTCAGGAAGGCAAAGTCAACTTTTCAGGAGAGTGGGCCCTCAACGCGGATAAAAGTGAATTTGGAGGAGGCGGGGGCGGTGGCGGCAGAGGAGGAGGCCGCGGCATGGGCTCCTCCAAAATGATCGTCGAGCAGAAAGACAACGCACTCACGGTCGAAACTTTCCGCCAGAATCGAGACGGAGAAGAAGTCTCCACAACGAACACGTACACACTGGACGGCAAGAAGAGCAATAACGAAAGCAATTTCGGGACGACCGTATCCGTTGTCAATTGGTCGAAGGACGGCAAGACGCTTACCATCGAGTCTACCATGACCGGATCCAGAGGCGGCCAGGAATTCACGATGGAATCGACAGCCGTATGGTCATTGGAAGGGAACATCCTTACCGTCGAAACGACGCGTTCCACACCCCGGGGTGAAATGACGAGCAAAGCCGTATACGACAAAGCGGTGAAATAAAACAGAATATTCATTTCCTCGTCGGTCCACAGATTATTCCTTGTAAAGCGATACGACATGAAGCGCGTGTGGTGATGGATTTTTCAATCGCTCCACGCGCTTCTCTTTTACATCCAAGGCGACACGATCCATTCGATGCTCCTTCTATCACAAAGAATTGTACCAAAGGCGATGGGGAAAATATAATGATGTTATTCAAATGGAAAAAGGAGTGTCTTTCCCGCAGTGTTTTAAGCGGGAATCCAGGTGGGTGGACGGTTACAAATGCTTCAATCCCCACCCTGGATGCCCGATGAAGAATTTCCTGCCTGCCGCCCGCCTGCCTCGGGCATGGCAGGCATGGCGGGCATGACATCCTCCCATGCACAGAATCTGGAAATTTGCCAAAGTCAATATCATCATTCATGTAACCCTCCCAAAAAAAGAATCGTATTATTCTGAAAGAACGGCCGTGAAATCATTCATTTATTTCTTAACTGTATACCGCTTTCGAAAAAAATAGGGAGATTCGAAATGAAGTCGATTCAACAATCCATCAGAGTCATCTTGATATTCATGTCTATTTTATTCATGAGAGGCACCGAAGCTTCCAGCCAGCAGGACGATTTAAAAATATGGAAGGAATTCGTAAAGACTTTGACAAACGGCGAGATGACCCTTGAACGCATTCGCCCCTTCGGATCCGTGCCCAAAGAGACGCTCATGGGATGGCTGAACATCATCAAAGAAAAAGCATCGTTGAAAGAATTGCAAATCGAACCCGAATGTCATCGTGTCGAGAATAAAGTCCATTTCATCGTGCCGTTGACTTTTGAGGCATCCGGCGTCGATTACTGCTTTACTTTTATCACCGAGGGAGACGATTGGTATTTTCATATCCTCGAAGCAATCTTCATCAGACTCGATAAAATCGATTCTCTACCGACGACCACCTTCCCGGACATCTCCGAGGATCAGAAAGCATGGGACCGCGAAGAATGGCGCGTGACGAAAGATGTGCGTCTATTCAATTTTCTCGCCCAGGAAAAAGAGAAAGACTTTGCCTTCAGATGGTTTAAGGACGGGTACGGCTTTTTCTCGGCAGCTCAGGTGAGAGTGCCGTTCGTGCCGCCATCGAAAGCATTCATCCTCTATCTCTGCTGGTATCAGGCGAATCTGACCGGGAACTCGGTGGAACTGGTCAAATTGGAGGAGGACGAAGCCGTCGTCGAAATGCAGTTGATGGTCTTCCAGCTTTATAAAAACACTTCTCACTTGAAACAACAAATAGCTTTCGATGACTACCAAAAGATTTTCGAATCGATCTGGATGGACAGAGCGGAAAAAGCAGGCTGGAACCTCAAGATCGAGTATCATCTTGATGCTGCCTCAGGCAGGTTTGTCTTTACAAAATAAAAAAAAGGAGGGCACCAGCCCTCCTTTCCATGAACATATATAAATATTCGCTACTTGATAATCTGGTATCCAACCATAGCAGCCCATGCGTTCATGCTGGCATCTTCTCGGGTCACCATGTGGTAGTTGAACTCCGCAAAGAAGCCGCTGTTGTGCAGGACGCCACCGCCGAAGTTGAAGCCGATCTTCGATTCAACGTCTTCATCCCCGCTCATACCGCCTCCCTCCCACTTCATATTCCCCATGTAATAGCCCAATCCGGCCTTGACGAAGGGCATGATGTTCCCGGAACCGAAGAAGAATTTGGCGAATGCACCGACCAGCATCTGATTCATAGTCGCGGTCCACTTAACACCTTCATCCTCGCCTTCGAACTTATAGCCGAACGGATACTGGAATTCGGCACCGATTTGCATGCTCGGCATCACTTTGAAGCCAAGAGATGCACCGGCGAGTATACAACCGGCCGCGGACTCCTGATCCTCAAACGCGGACATCGTATAGCCTGCGAGTGCGGAAACCGTGAACTTCGACTGAGCGAAGCCAGCAGCGGCAAACAGAACGACGACACAGATAACGATAGCTTTGATCTTCATGTCTCTTTCCTCCTTCATTAGGATGAATTCCCCTTACTTACAAATTAAGGTTGACGAACCTCGGTTATTCTCTCAATCGGTTGCATCAACCTTTCCCAGTGTGGAGGATAATATAACAACCATTATGACAACTATCAAGTAAAATCTTGAGAGGGAACTGGAAAACGGAACCGACCTCATTTAGTCTGATTAATTCACAAACCACGGATGAACACGGAGTAAAACACGGAAATTTAAAAACCATAGTTAAATCGGTTCATAATTGTGTTTCAGATTATTTCTTGATAATTTTTTTGTTTTTTCTTTATCTGTGAAGTTCCGTGTTTATCTGTGGTGAATAATTCAGTATAGAAAATTATGCTTGCTTATCACATCGATCTTTTCTATAATTCTAAGGCGCAGTCATCATTTCATTGCCCATTCGAAAAAAATCAATTTGCATAAAAGTACGAATCTTTTAAGTTCAAGTCAAAAATGGAGGTGTCCGATGAAAAAGTCATCATTCAGAAGAACGCTTGTTGTTGTATTCATCCTTATTCTTGCATCCGCTTCTCTTGGTGGCGTCTTCGACAAGTCTGAATATGCGATACGACGGCAAAAATTTATGGAAAAAATTCCCGACGGCATCGCCATCATCCGCGGCGCGCAACTCGACGGGAGCTACAACGAGTACCATCAGAACAACGATTTCATGTACTTCAGCGGCGTGGAAATTCCCGACGCTGTTCTGATCATCGACGGCGCAAGGAAGGAGAGCACTCTGTTCTTTACGATCACAGAGAGAGAGGCGCGGGGCGAAGGAATCCAGCTCGACCTCGTGAGAAATCCCAAAGAGGTCACGGGTATAGAAAACGTATATCCGATTGAACAATTCTCCTCTCAGCTCAGCCGATTGGCTTCCGACACTCGGATTTTCTACACGTCTTTCAAACCCCAGGAGCTGATGCGTGAATGCTCGAACGAGATATTCAGGACGTTTCAGAGAACGATCCTTCTCAATGAGTGGGACGGCAGGCTGACCCGTGAACTCCAGTTTGTAAAACTCCTCAAAGAGCGGTTTCCGCAGGTGGAAATCAAGGATTGTTCTCAGATGATCTGGGATCTTCGGATCATCAAGTCTCCGGCCGAGATCGAACTCCTCAGGAGAGCGGCCCGCATCGCCGTCAAGGCCCATATCGAGATCATGAGATCCACACGCGTCGGGATGCGCGAATACGAACTGGCTGCACTCTATGAATACTTCTGCAAGAAAGAAGGCGCCCAGGATCTCGCCTATTACACCATCGTCTGTTCGGGGGAAAACCATCCTTACGGCCACTACCACGAATACGACCGTACCCTCCAAGACGGCGATTTTATCGTCGTCGACGTGGGGCCCGATCTCGACTATTACGACATCGACATCACGATCTCGTACCCGGCCAACGGTAAGTTCACGAAAAGGCAGAGGCAGGTCTACGAGGCGGTGAACGCCGTCCACGAGGCCAGCATGAAATGCTACAAACCCGGCGTCACTCTGGATGAGGTCAGGGAGAAAGTGAAGGAGATGCTGACGAAGCAGGGATTCGACCTGTCGGATAAGATCTTTCAAAGCCGGTCGATGCGCGGAAATTTCGGCCATTTCGTAGGAATGGCGGTCCACGACGTAGGCGGAAGTCCGATGGTGCTAAAACCCGGAATGGTGATCGCCAACGAGCCCGCCGTTAACTTTCCTGATGAAAAAATCGGAGTCCGAATCGAGGATACGATACTCATTACGGAGGATGGGTGCGAGATCCTGACGAAGGGAATCCCGCGAACCGTCGAAGACATCGAGGCCCTTATGAAGAAGGACGGCGTGGTCCAGACGATGAAGAAGGCGGGCTTGTACTGAAAGAACATCCTTCAACGCATCAGTGGTTCCGGCAATTCGCTGAAAACACCTTTGTAAAGCAGAGCATCTTCTTTTGCGGTTTAAGGACCTAAAATGAAAGAACGACAATACGGTCCGTGCGGCCTCTTCTGCAGTGCGTGCGGAGCGTCAGACTGCGACGGATGCCGCAGCGAATGTGTGGATGATTTGGTGAGGCAGTGTAAGTTCAGGAATTGCTCAAAGGATCGGAATGTGGACTTCTGCTGCTTTTGCGGCGACTACCCGTGCGAGGGGCTTCGTGCTTTCATGAACGACAAATGGCCGCACCACCGGACGATGGAACCCAACCTTCAATACATTAAAAACAATGGCCTGAAGAAGTGGCTCCAAACCCAGCAGCAGGAATGGTCGTGTATCCGTTGCGGCTCTCCCATCGTATGGTACCAGAAGCACTGCAGCTGCGGACAAAAATTAGAATCATTTGAAATACCCAAGGGGTAATCCATGATTCATGTAAAAGATCGATTCAAATTCAAATTATTCAAAATACTGTATTGGACCTCATCGTATTTTTTAAGTATTCTGATAATCACATTCATCCCTATGATTCTATCGGCACAGGAAAAGAAGATTGTATTCCCTGGTGCCGATGAACGTACTCCATCCAAATCCCACT
>JBDRSZ010000334.1:0-3758 GCA_043824415.1 bacterium
CAAACTTTACCTTTAGCCTTACATGTACTTGCCTACCTGTTCAGCTTCTTTTTTACTTCTAGCCCTCACTTTGCTGTGGACATGGAAACCAGTATGTCTCCACCGCAATCAAGGTATTTATTCACGACATCCTGTATTATGGGACGTAAGTACCCATACTCCTTCTCAAACCGGTGTTCGTACTCTCCCAAAAACCGCTCAAAATAATGGAATAGCACACGATACAATACCGTCCGTTCCGGATGCTGACAATATACCCCTGCAATAGCAGGGATGTTTATTCAAAAATCAGACCAGAATCCGGCCTAGACAGAAATAACTAAGTTTTTCTTTTCTCACTGTTAGGCAACAGTAGGCGATTTTAAGCAATTTACGTCACCGGAAACGTCACCGATGGGGGGCAGGTCACTTGTGATTTTATTAAAGCCATATCTGGGTCGTTTTCAGAGAAGTATATTATAGCAAAATTCTGATTTTAGCCTAACGATTCAAAATGCTACAGGGAGATTGCCTAATGGGCCAAGTGCGGCGGGGGAGGTTTGTCTTTCGTAAACGTCAGGTCCAAGCGATTGATGATCCGATCTACGACGGCAGTATCCGTGAGGAGAACTGAATTTTCAGTCCAGGCATGAAAATAGATCCCCTCCCGTGTTCTCAGCCATTCATTCCTCCTAGCTCGGAAATGCTATAGGAAACCATAGCTTAGAAGAAATCAATTCCTGTCCGATTTCCCCCTTTTTTTCCTTCTCTCCCCCGTCAGGTTCTACAACAGACTCAGGCCGTCCAGGATGGAATTGACCGTGGCGATGAATTTCCGGGCGTCGGCCGCCGCGATCTTCTTTCCGCTCTGGACTATGATTTCGTTGATGAGAGCGCTCAGCTTGTTTTCCGCGGCGCGGATGTTCCCCTTGACCAGGCTGTCGATGGCGTTGTCGATCTTCTGACACAGGCTGTTGGCAACGCCGTTGTTGGAGACCTTGGCCCGGATTTCCGTATAGAGATCACGCAGGCGCTGGTTCACGGCGGGAACAACGAATTCTTCTCCGATGATGCGGAAGATGCCGTTGCTGGCATCTGAAACGTAGAGGACGCCGTTGCGGTCGAAGGCGACGTTGCCCGGCCAGTGGAATCCCGAGGCGAAATCCCGGACTGAAGCGTCCGTGTCCCCGAGGACAATCTCCCCGATATCGACGAGCGGGATGAGAAGTTGTCCGCTGGCGTTCATGTCGAAGAAGCGGATTTCCGAGTCTTTAGAGCTGAGGTCGTAGAAGAGCGGCGAACCTTCGACGCTGAAAGGCGGATCCGTCGGAATCTCGGGAATAGGGACCTTGATGATGCCGTCCTGTTTGTATTTGACATAGAGGTTCTGGTCTTTGTCGAATAGGAATCCGCGTTCGATGTTATGGATCCCGGTGATGTAGGGCGTTCGCCCACCCGTATCTAAATCCACGATCCCCAGCGTCGAGATGCGTTCGTCTGGAGGTACGTTCGAGGGAGCCACATTGGTCGTGACGACCAGGCGTTTGTACGCATCAAACGCCAGAGTTCGTGTCCAAATGTCGGAGACCTTCTGGACGGACCCGGTCACGGGATCGATTTTATAAATCGTGTTTCCCCAGTTAGGGAAGGCCCAAAGGTTGGAAATGTAAAAGAAGCCCGCATCGTCTACGTCTCCGCCCTGATTACAAATACCTAAGAATGGCGTGACCGGCGTGAAGGATTTGGCTTCCGGATCGAGCTGCATGAGCCGGGATTTCCGGAAAGACGAGAAATACGGATGGTTATCCAAATCGAAAAGGATTGGCGAGGCACTCGAGATTCCATAGTCACGGTTCACATCGACCCTGGAACCGGAGCTCGTGATCTTGAAGATGACCCCGCGGTAGAACTCCGATATGTAGACGGTGTCATCCGGCCCGACATTGACATAGAGGCCCCCGCCACCGTCGAAGTCGGATGAAATCACGGCGTGTTTATTCTCCGGCCCGATCTTGAGGATATCGCAGTTCCAATACATTCCCAGACCTTCCGGCCAACCTCCTCGACCAGCGGCGGTGTAAAAATTTCCCTGGGAGTCGACGGCCAGGTCCATCGGATCATTGATATTCGAGGCTACGGGATCTCCCAGCTCAGCCGTGCTCCCGTCGGTATTGTACTTCCAGATTTTGCTGTCGGAAACCGGATCGCCGGTTTGGAGAACATAGAGGTGTCCATCATAAAAAACGATACCCTGCAGAGCGGGGGCGGAGAAAAGCTCGGTGACGGCGAAATGGCCATCATTGTCAGGATCCGAGATCTTGACCACGCCGTTGAAATAAGGATACGGACACTTGGCTGTGCAGTAGAAATTTCCATCATTGTCTTGGGTGATGTAGTAGAGAAGCCAATCTTTGTCTTCCGGTGTCACCCGAACGCCCGTTCCGTTTCCGATCCGATAAAGCCCGGGGCCATTCCACTTGTTAGGCTCCGTCGCATAGATGATATCGCCGGGAACGACGATGACATCGAACGGATTGGCCTCCTTATTGACTTTGAAGCTGGCCATCGTTGAGACTTTCCCCGAAGGCGTCACTCGATAAACACGCCACATCATCGAAGCGATGACCAAGTCGCCGTTGCTGAGGAATGCGACACCTTGGGGATCCTGGCACTTGTTCGTCTCCAGGACCTTTTCCACCCGGAATCCGGACGGAACTCTGATGTCCGAGGCGCTCTGGCCAAAAAACGTGGCCGGAGCGAGAAGACACCCGACAAGAACGATCCATAACGTTTTTTTGAACATACCCCCCTCCCTTAAATAAAATGATAAAAAGAAATTATCATCGACAAATGTAAATGTCAATAGGAAGTCGCTCCAGGACATACCCCAAAAATTTATGGATCGAATAAGCGGAGCTGTTCACTTTCTGTTTTTAGCATTTGGCTGAAGCCTTCTAATCCCTTCTGACGGCCGAAAAGGTACTCACGAATACCATCGGCTAGGGCATAGAAGTGAAAATCCGGTATCCCAAATAACCTCCTTGCAGCTCCCATGACATACCGGGCTAAAACCCTCAACTTTGTCCTCAATCCCAGGTAGACCATCGCAAAGTAGGACACAGCCGTGAGAATCGCCATCATATTCTGAAGACGCTGATAAGTGAGAAGACGAATATCTTCCACTTGATAGCTCTGTTTCATGAATCGGATCGTCTCTTCAATGCGCCATCTCGTCAAATACGATTCGATGATTCGCCATAAATTCTTGCGGCTCTTGGTGACTTGAAGATCGGTTAGAAGCATCATCGGTTCCTGCCCAAAACCTCGAACAACAACTAGAGTAAGAGGTTCTGATCTCCCAGGAAGTTTGACAAAACGAGCACTAAATTGCAGATTATAGATCGTTTCTTTTCCTTTCTCTTGTTTAACAATCCCTTCTGCATATGGCAAAGGACAGGTGAGAGCCAACTCTAGGACTGGATGCGCTTTTGCTCTGTAAATGAGATCTCTCTTCTTCGTTAGCCGAATAAGGAAGGAGAGTTGATTGTTCAGCATATGATCGAAAAGATATTGCCTATTAAGATAAGAATTTCCTTTTTGTGTGCCTCTTCGATTCCACACAATTTTCCTCAATTTCCACCCACTCGTACCGGCTTTGTTGCATGAATCGAAAACAGGGGCACCTCTCCCTTTGACAAGCAATTCTATTCTATCGCATACGACAAAGGTTCACCCATTTCGCGCATCCGATTCAGGATAGCGCAACCAATTGCAGCTTC
>JBDRSZ010000335.1:0-2827 GCA_043824415.1 bacterium
CTGCCCGCCGGGGAAAATCTGAACGTGGAGGTTCCCCACTCCCCGGAACCTCCCTCGACACATTATCTGAGTGATTCCAACATACCGTTGACTTCAGTCGTCGCTAAGGATGATTCCATCACTTTCCAGGAATCACATGTCAGACAACAGGGTAGAATAACCGTTTATATCCCATGGGATTCTTTTTCTGTACATGTGGATGGGCAGCGCAGAGCGATAGTGCAGAGCCGAAGTTTAAGCTCAGAAGTATGGACCTATGATCGGGCAGTAAGAATGCTCTGCATCGCCGTGCCGCCCCCTGAAGAGAGAGAATTATCCTCTATGATTGACTTCTGCATTCGAAAAAGAAAATAGACATAGCGAGAATTTCTAATGCCCGTACAACGAATATTTAAAACACAAAAGGAGGTACTCCATGAATAAGGGTCGATCTCTCACAGCAGCACTCGGTATTATCATCGGACTATGCGTTGTTGATAACATGAACGCCCAGGAAAAACTGACCGTGGAACCCGAACCCTCATTTTTCGAGAATGCCAAATCGACCCACCGTCATCCTGATGTTGATACAGATGTCTTTCTGTATATCAACCATTGGAGAAACGCTCTCCCGTACGAGGGACACGGTGGACTGATTGAACGTGACATTCTTATCCCTGGCGATCCTCTTAAACCTCCCAAGAAAGGCGCAGTCTTGAAGTACCTTAAAGCCTACAAACGCGGCGTTCTCCAGCCCAGATGCAACACACAACCCTTCAAGAACGATAAGGAACAAGTCTTCTTTTATGTGATGGATGGAACAGGACGAATCGAAGCCGGTAATAAGAAAGCTGAAATCGAAGAGGGGACAGCTATCGTTATTCCTGCGGGACTCGAATACCGATTCTTCAATCCAACAGAAGCGCCCTTAGAAATGATCATTGTTGTTGAGGAGATAACCAGCGGGTTTATGCCCAACAAGGAAATGTCTGTCGGGAGTTATCATGATTCGAAACCGGGTGTGGGATACCACTGGGCCCATATAGGCCGTGGATTTACCTACGACGTAAGTCCGAAATTTGCCAATCCCATGGGAATGGCCGTTGTATCCATCGACAAATTCGACATCGCACAGCCTCATGTTCACGGTCCTGGATGCGAGGAGATTTGGTGTCAACTGAAGGGAAAGAGCCTATTACTTTTCGGCAACCGTCTCTTATGGCAGGAATCCGGCGAAGCGTTTCTCATACCACCCAACAATAAGGTTCCCCACAGCTCGATAAACCATACCGATGAGCATATGCTGTGGCTCTACTTGGGCAACCGTCATGATAGTCTAAAGAAGTAGTGAGATTGTACCTGTGTGTTCGTCCATAATAGTTTTTGTACCACTAAATCAAAAACGTAGGAGGAAGTTATGCTGCAACCAAAACAGATGAGTAAAAATTTAATGAGAGTACTTGCAGTCACCGTATCTATTTTTCTCCTTTCCTTCGCTGGTTGTTCTCCAGAATCGGACTGGAAAACGACAAACGATCGAATCATCAAAGAGTACAACATCGAGGGGCGAGTCCGCAAAGATATCACTGAAACTCATATTGTATCGAATCTGGAACCCGGTATTATTACAAATATAAACAAACTTCCAGTTACGGAAATTGCTACTGGAGCCAAAGCCAGCATGTACTGGAGCAAGGGTAACCTTGTCAATTGGATGACTTTAGAACCGGGTGCGGAAATCCTTAAGGAAACGCTTCCGAGTGAGCGACTGATGTTCGTGATGAAAGGTTCGGTCGATCAGCTTATTGGCGGAAGCTTTGTTACGATGCGTGCTCTTGAACGCGAGGTTCCAGATGGGACTCATGGTGGCACTCCGAAAATAGAATTTGTTTTCCTTGAAAAGGGATCTGAAAACGCGATGAAAGCTGGGAGTGATGGGGCGGAGATCCTCGAGGTTTACTGGCCTGTTCGTCTCGATTATCTGGAAAAAGCCGGTGCTCCCAAGATACCATCAAATGTTCCAACGGGGAATTATCCTATAGAACCGTCTGTCCAACCCAACAGGGTGTACGACTTGTACGACGTCCAATTTACAGAGCTCGTTCCTGGAGCCAATTCGAGGCTTGTTTCGGGCAGGGGCGCTCAACTGAGTTTTCTGAGGATGGATCCGGGTTCGACTTTCGATCGTCACATCCATCCCGAAGAGCAGGTCATGATTGTCCTTCGCGGCTGGATTGATGAGATTATTCTTGACAGTGTGAGTCATGCGGAAAAAGACGATATTCTTTATCTGCCGGCAAATATGGTCCATGGTGGAACAAACGGATCTTTTGGTTGCGATGTACTCGATGTATTCTGGCCGCCCCGTCCGGATTACACGGAGAAGATGGAAGAAAGACTTGCTGCTTATGACGCCATCATTCCTGAAGATGCCGAAGTCGAACTCGTTGTTGATGGTGCTCAAAATGGCCCTGGTCTTTCATTCACGGAAGGCCCAACGTGGTTGAACGGCAGACTCTATTTCTCAAGCATGTACTTCGATCAGGAATGGAACGGCGATCCAAAGAAGAGCGCACTCGTTGAAATGGATCCCGACGGTAATTACCGATACATATCCCACGGCAAGATGCAGACAAACGGGACTATGCATCTCGGAAACGGAAATCTCGCAGTATGCGACATGTTCGGCCACCGCGTGATCGAAATGACCGCGAAGGGGGAAGTTGTGAGGACACTGGCTAGTATGTATGATGGTAAGCCACTCGACGGACCCAATGACCTCGTCATCGATGCCAAGGGCGGCATTTACTTCACCGACCCCCAGTTCACACCAGATGCAGAAAAGAAT
>JBDRSZ010000336.1:0-5223 GCA_043824415.1 bacterium
TAAAAAGGTCATAGGGGCTCAATTGTGTCAGCAATTGAGCCCCCTTTAATTAGTATCTCCTTTATTTATTAATGAAAATAACGCTCATATACCCTCCATGGCAATTCTACTCTCCGAGTAAATTATACCCTTTAGGAATATCTTATCTGGCGTCTCAGTTATGCCATAGTGGATTTGACAATGTCGATATTGTTGACCTAAATTTTGAAATATCCGATCCTCAAAGCGTGTTTAAAAAAGCGATAGAAACAGTAGAAAAAAGAGAGCCGGATATTTTAGGCATAACCTGCTGGACCGTCCATCTGCCTTTTTGCCTCGAATTCGTCGCCCTCTATAAGAAAAAACACCCCGGAGTTAAAATTATCTTGGGAGGAGTTCATGCTTCCTCCCAGCCCGAGAAAATGATAAAATTGTGTCCTGCGGACATCATCGTGAGAGGGGAAGGGGAAGAAACCTTTGTCGATCTGATCCGTGCGATTATAAAAAAGCAGGATTTGAGCCAAGTTCAGGGCATATCCTATCGCCAGGGGGAAATCGTTCATCATACAGAGGAAAGGCCGCTCGTGGAGAATTTGGACGATTTGCCTTTTCCCGCCTATCACTTGCTTGCTCCCATCGAACGTTATCAGCCCCTTAACCGGTCATACGTATTTTCCGTTCTGGCCAGCAGGGGGTGTTCGTACCGGTGCATCTTCTGCTCGGCCAATCGCCTGTGGAAATATCAGAGGAGGAGGAGCACGGAAAACATCATCGCTGAGATCCGTTCGCTCATCGATCGGTATGATCTCGGGTTTATCCGGTTCGAGGATGATGATCTGACCATGAAGCGGGAGTGGGCAATGCAATTGTTTGCCCTCCTGAAAGAGGTGCCGGTCCGTTTTGACTGCCTGACAAGGATTGACAAGGTCGATCGCGAGTTGCTGCAAGTGATGGCTGAGGCCGGATGTGAGGGGATTTATCATGGGGTTGAAAGCGCTTCCACACGATTGCGGAAGCTTCTGCAAAAAGGATTTCCAGACTGGATGACGAACGAATATGTGAAAAATAGGATCACCGAGGAAGTCGCGCTCGGATTAACCCCTACAGTGTCGGCGATGATCGGTATACCAACCGAAACCGAGGAGGAAGTAAGAGAGACTTTTGATCTGATGTGCAATCTCAAACGGCTGGGAGCCAAGACGCAGCTTTGGATGATGACCCCTTATCCGGACACAGATGCGGTGACTCTGTACAGGGATCATTTGATCCGGATCGACAGGTGGAAGGAGCTCAAACAGTTTGACGTTTTTTCCCAGGTCCCCAGGGAAGCCTACTCGAATCTGATCAAGAAATACGATTCCCTTATTCCCGATAACTGGGTGTTCAAAAATGCAATCGATGATTTTAAAAAAATGAAAGGGCTTTACTTGGACGGTGCGAGCAAGATCCTGGGAGAATTGGAATTTGTATAGACCTCATCCCTTCAGACTATTCGCCCTCGATCAAGACTGCAAGAAGCGGCTGGATCAAGCCTACGCAGCGGACCCATATTATCTGCCATCGGAATTGATCCTACCTTCCAGCATCCAAGGCTTTGTTTTGTGCCGTCAAGAGGACAGAACCCCTGTTATTGGCTTTTATTGTTTCCCATACGTTCGTAAACGGAGATGGAGAAAAGAAAAAATTCTTCGAATTACACGACCTCTTCCATTTTCCCGCAGCGAGGGACTGCCAGAGGATGCATTCAGCCGATTCATTCAGGAAGTCATGGACCTGGGCAGAAGAACGGCTGCCCATCAGATCGAGATCGAGCTATACAAGGAAATTCGCTCGGGAATATTTTTCCCTTCCACGAATTGCACGGTCAATACGTACAATGATCCTGAGTGGGTGGATCTCTTTGAAAAGGCCGGGTTCGCCTTAAGTCGAAAAACGCTCTGTTTTGAAATCGGTATTCGTCATTTCAAGGAAGAGAGGGACGGCGAGGTCCTTGTCAGACCGTATCGCGCCGATGGAGACCGGGACAGGAAATTATATTATGACCTCTGGAGCCGCGACCGCGAGTGTCCCTATGATCTGGCCCATTCCGGTTTCTGGTATGCGAATGCCTTCGGATGGCCTCGGTTGTGGTATTCAGAAACCGCCTACATTCTGAATCGAGACGAATACATTCTGTTTGCGGAAATAGAGGGGAAGACCATAGGAATGATTCATTGGTGGCCCAACGTATTTCCGCTTTTGAGAGAGGGAGGCCGAAAAGCGATTTTTCTTCAGGAAGCATTGGTCAACGAAGCCCTGAACCGGATCAGAGACGGCAAAATATTCAAAATCGTAGTAAGTGACCGGGCCGGCAAATATCGAGACCGGGTTGAAAGAAGCTTGATCAGCGAAGTGATGAGGTTGATGAAAGAAAAATTCCTGTTCAGAACCTGTCAAGTTGGCAATGTGCCACCCGAGAGAGAAAATCTCATCGATCATCTTTGCCGTCTTGGCGGTGAAAAAGTTCACGAAGTCTGGTGTATGGGCAAAAAATCTTCTTAAATTAATATACGACGGTCATGTTTTAAAATAGAAGTTGCATTAAAAAAAATACTTCTGGAGGAAATTTCATGCTGAAATACATTCCGGGATTCGCATTAATCCTCGCCATCAGCCTCCCTGCGCGGTTCATTCAGAGCCAGATCACGGTAAACGGGAAGGAAGTGGTAAGTGCCGTCGCCATCGCTATCATTTTCGGCGTTTTGATCCGCAACCTGATCGGAATACCCGATGCCTGCAAGCCGGGAACGGGTTTCGCGGTGAAACGGATCCTTCGGGTGGGGATCGCCCTGATGGGGGCGCAACTCAGTGTAGGCCAAGTGCTGAACACGGGTGCATCCTCCGTGCTGATCGTTGCCATCTGTATCGTCCTTGCGATCCTCGTTGTTCGATTCGTCAGCATGCGCATGGGGATGTCAGACCGTCTGGGTACCTTGTTGGGCGTCGGGACCTCCATTTGCGGCGTATCGGCGATCGTGGCAACCTCGCCCGTCATTGAGGCCAAGGAGGAGGAAACCTCAATGGCCGTGGCTACAATCACGATCTTTGGTCTTCTGGCGGTCCTCTTCTACCCCCTGTTGGGACTGTCACTGGGGCTTTCCGACCGTTTCTTCGGTACGTGGGCAGGCACGGCAGTCAACGACACCAGCCAGGTCGTGGCAACCGGACTTATTTTCAGCCAGAAAGCGGGTGAGATTGCCACGGTGGTCAAGCTCACCCGCAATCTCTTCATGGCACCCGTCATCGTGGCATTGAGCTGGTTTTATTTGAAGCGGCGTCAGGCAGAGGGAGAGGCGAAGGGGAAGGGAAAGGGCATCAAGCTCCAGCAGGCTGTTCCCCTGTTCGTTCTCGGTTTTATCGGAATGGCCGTTCTGAATTCCCTGGGGGCATTTCCTTCCGCTGTACGCCAGAGTATACATATCGTCTCGCAATTCCTAATAGTGGCTGCCCTGGCCGGCGTGGGTTTGGAAACCAACGTGGTTGCAATGAAAAAAATAGGGTTGCGACCATTCTATGCCGGCCTCTGCGCGGCGCTCTTTATGGCAGCGGTAAGCTTCTGCCTGATCACCTTGGTGGGCATCCGATGAGATCAGCCCACATGTGAGGCGACAGGGCTTCTGACGGTCCTATGTCGAGCAGGTAATCTACTGCTATCTCGATTGCGGCAATAGGCACAACGGCTTTACCCGTGTGAATTGTATAGATTGCGGCCACGGATACCTGCTGGCCTTCCCTTGCAAGTGTCGCTGCATTCAAATGGTAATATTCGATGATTTTCTCGCATCCATTCTGAGGCTTTGTGGGTGACGCCAAGAACAGGCATCCTTTATATTTTCATCCATCTTCCTCACGCATTATGGGTTGAAACATGCGAAGGCTTGACAGCTTATTTTACCTTCGTATAGACTCCCGCTGTCTTCCTTCAATCGACAACCTCGATGAAGATGCAGGATTACAATCAGTTATCATTGATGTCATTCCCTCGGTAATTATGATATGCAATTGGTGAAAGGGACGTAGCATGGACAAGATGACAAAGGCATATCTCGATCGTGCTTCAGAGATAATCGGTGAGCGCCTTAAAAGTGAAATATTTCACGATGACGCGGTCGTTGAAGCTTTGATTCAGGGGCGAACGATTAAAGAAGCCCTGTCAATTGCTGGAAAGAAGCATCCAAGTGCAGCGATCAAATGGGATGATGGGAATATTGGTAACATCGCAGCCCATTACGATTACCTAAGAGAACACTCTAATATTCTGAAGTCACTCAAGAAACAGGAGAAGATATAGGAACTCGCTTCGGTGATCGTTACTCGGAAGAGCACTTTTGAGGGGTGGCATGAAGGAATGCACGTTGGATAGACTCGCAGGAAAAGTACTCGATGCTCGCGCACAATTTGACATGCAACTGCATGGAGAAAAGGCATATCCATTAAAAGCTTTTGAAGAATTGTGGTTGGCTTTGAACCGGTATGCTACTGCTCTCGGCGACAGTCGTTCATTAAATAGAGATGTGGCTCGGGAAATAAGCGGGCTCAAGGAATATTTGGAATTGGAAAGCTTCCATACACCTGGTGAAGTGTTGGCAAAAGCCGATCGAATGGAAATGATTCTGTTTGCTGGATACGACCCATATTTCGAGGGTAATGAGCCTGATACGAAAGCTATTGTTTCAATAAAAGATGTCGTCAATGAAATGGACGTCCTGAGCGATGAGCATTCAGCATTCCTAAATCGGCATACCGGGGAACTGGTCACCTTATCAAGTGAAGAACTTTCAGCAGCAGAAGAAGATGACAATATCGATAAGTACCCTGCATGGCAGCAGGAGATGATCATCAAAGCAAAAGAAGTTACTAGCTCTGATGAATATCTGCCGCTTCCGAGCAAATTCGATATAGATGAATACCATATCATGGAAGATTTTTGCTGCTCGATAGTGGATGATGAAATCAAGGGGCGGCTTTTGGATAAAATCAGAGGCCGAGGAGCTTTCAGACGGTTTAAAGATGCCATCCATATGAATGGAATTGAAGAGGAATGGTATCGTTTTCGACAAGAGGAACTTGAGAAGATCGCTATTGACTGGCTTGAGGAAAACCATATTTCATAAAAGAAAGATAAGAGTAGAAAAGATCTTCTTCATGAAAGAGAGCATCAGGAGTTTATAAAGGTATTCAACAATTAATGTAGGTTTTCGATGA
>JBDRSZ010000337.1:0-7954 GCA_043824415.1 bacterium
ATGCGTGAAACTAATTTCCGATGCTTACTCATTTTGATGACGATTCCCGAATCCAATTAAACAAGAAATTAAATACAACCCAGCGCCTGCTCCAAATCGTCCTTCAAATCCTCAGCATCCTCAATCCCAACGGAGAGCCGAATCAGCCCTTCCGTAATTCCGTACTTCTCCCGGTATTCCGGACTCATCTTCCGATGCGAAGAAGACGCCGGATGCGCGGCAATCGTATCCACCTCGCCCAGACTGACCGTGGACGTGATCAGTCGAAACCCGTCATCGACCTTCCTCACGGCATCCAGACCGCCGTCGACTTCGAACGAAACCATCGCCCCGAAACCGCCGAACAACCGCTCGACGAGTTCGTGCTGCGGATGGCTTTTCAGGCCGGGATAATTCACGCGACGCACCTTCGGATGTCCTTCTAAGAACAGAGCCAGCGCCATCGCATTCTCGCACGACCTTTCGAGGCGAATTCCCAGCGTCCGGACGCCCCTCAGCGTCAGCCATGCGTTAAACGGACTCATCACACCCCCGTGAACACGGCCGATCTGTTCGACCCTCTCCATGAATTCCGTTGAACCGGCGACGATGCCTCCGATCGTATCTCCGTGGCCGCTCATAAATTTCGTCGTGCTATGCACCACGCCGTTGCCGCCGTGTTTCATTGGATAAAAAAGATACGGAGGTGTGAACGTATTATCCACCAAAACGAAAACATTCCGCTTCTCGGCCAGCCTCCCGATTTCAGGAAGGTCGACGACCCACAATGTCGGATTGATCATCGGTTCGACATACAGGACCTTCGTATTCTCCCGCAATCCCTCCTTCACCGCATGGACATCCCACGCGTCAACAAAAGAAACCTCAACACCCCGCTCTGTTAAAAAACGGACCAAAAAATCATACGTTCCCCCGTAGATAACGGATGACGCCAGTACATGATCCCCGGGTTTCGTCAGTGCGAAGAAGGCGGAACTGATGGCCGCCATACCGGAGGCAAAAGAAAATGCTTTGTCGGCTCCTTCCATCATAGCGACGATATCGTTGAGCGCATCGATCGTCGGATTGCCGTACCGCGTATACAGATACCCTTCTTCCTCTCCCTCACTCACGCGAAGCTTTTGATCGAAATTCTCATATTCAAAATTGACCGTCTGATAAATCGGAATCACGTGCGACCGAACCGGTCGGACGTTTTTCCGTCCGCCGTGGACGGCCTGCGTGGAAAATCCCTTCGTTTTCAATGCTCCTGTTCCCATTCCTCCTCCCGAAGCGCTTCGTTAATCACGTCCCAATGAAATCCTCTACGAACGAGGAAATCTGTAATCCTCTTCCTGATGCGTGAATCCCCCTTGTACCGCTCTGTCCGTTTTCGAACGAGCCGGCGGGCAACCTCGACTTCCGTCAATCCCTCGTACACGTCTTCTATAACCTTATCCGCGACATCTCCATTGATCCCTTTGAGAAACAGCTCTCTCATCAAGAGACGCTTCGCCATCGGTCGATAATCCATCTTTGAACGGGCCAAAGCAAGGGCAAATTCCCCATCGTTCAACAACCCGACCCGTAAAAAATCGTCAATCACGTCTGCGACTGTATTTTCAGAAAAACCTTTCTCCAACAATTTTTTCTTAAACTCCTCGGTACTCCTTGGCCTGTAGGATAAGAGCGACAGACCCTTTTGCTTCGCTTTGCTCTTCTCCTCTGTCCGAAGAATCTTGTCAATGGCACATTCGTTAAGCGCGTCGCCCTCATGAAGATGATGCGCTAAGGCTACCCCCTCATCCAACCCGAATGCAAAACAGCCGTCAAGATAGACATTCAGCCGTTTCTCATTCTTTTTCTGGGGTTCAATCCGGGTAATGCGGCGCGTTGCTTCCCCCATCCCTCAAATCCGATTGAATAGAAAAACTTCAGCAAAAAAAACATGAATATCAAAGCCCCCTTTGGAAAAGGGGGAAGTGAAACGGAATAGGTCTTTCACATCGTTGAAATGTGTTTGTTTTCCTTCTTACTAAAGTCGAGCAAATGATCAACGGTGTAACCGGCTTCAAAACAGACCAACAGACATGTGAGGCGTGTACACTACAGAGTATCGCTCGATTTTGGAGCCTGTTTATTTTCACTTTCTTCTTTTTTTATTTCGATCAGTCCAAGCTTTTGCTTAATGGTGTTCTCTAATTTCTCATAAATATCCTGGTTGTCCGGCTGCGCAAGAAAGGACTTGACATTCTCCCGTCCCTGACCGATCCTCTCCTCCCCGAAGGAATACCACGTGCCGCTTTTTTCCACGATCCCCAATGTAACACCCAAATCCAAAACATCGCCCACTCTCGAAATGCCCGTTCCGTACATGATGTCGAACTCCGCCTCCTTGAAAGGCGGGGCAATTTTATTCTTTACGACTTTCACCTTCGTCCTGTTCCCGACGAGATTCGTGCCCTCCTTAATCGCACCGATCCTGCGAATATCCATCCGAACAGTTGCATAGAATTTTAAAGCATTGCCACCCGATGTCGTCTCCGGATTCCCGAACATGACACCGATCTTCATCCTGATCTGATTGATGAAAATGACACAGGTTAGCGACTTGCTGATGGCACCCGTGAGTTTCCTCAGGGCCTGCGACATCAGCCTGGCCTGTAGTCCCATCTGGGCATCCCCCATCTCTCCCTCGATCTCCGCTCGCGGGACGAGGGCCGCAACGGAATCGATGACAATAACATCCAGGGCTGTACTCCGTACGAGCGTTTCCGTGATTTCAAGAGCCTGCTCGCCCGTGTCGGGTTGCGATACAAGGAGATCATTGATATTCACACCAAGCGCTCTGGCGTATTTCGCATCCATGGCGTGTTCCGCATCGATGAAAGCGGCTATGCCTCCCTTCTTCTGGGCTTCGGCAATGATGTGCAAAGCCAAAGTCGTCTTGCCCGAAGACTCCGGCCCGAAAATCTCGATCACCCTTCCCCTCGGAACACCTCCCACGCCAAGGGCGAGATCCAGCGACAGCGATCCCGTCGAAATGGTGGGCACGGAAACCGCTCCTTTCGACTCTCCGAGCCGCATGACCGACCCTTTCCCGAACTGCCGATCGATTTGGCTGATCGCCAAATCCAGGGCCTTCAATTTCTCTTCGTTTTTCTCCATGGCGCAATCATCCTCGAAGTTTGATTGTTTTCAGGGCCGTATACACGGCGCCCGTTGATTTGAGATCGCTCTTCATCACGCAGACCTCTTCAATGCGAAACGCTCCTCCCGAAAAACCCAACGCGTGGATCGCATCAACAGTCTCTCCAATGCGACGGGGTGAACGGACCCTCCCCATCGTCAGATGCGCCGAATACCGGCGCCCCTCCTTTTTAAACCCCAATACGGAAAGGGAATCTTCGATCTTCTTCGCCATATCGACCAATTCTTCATTCCCCTGATCGACGCCGACCCACAGCACCCTCGGTCTGCGATCATTCGGAAACGTCCCCGTTCCGTTTACAGAAACCGTGAAAGGATGGATGCGCTCTACGGCTTTTTCAACGGCCTCTCCAACATCTTCCATCCTCGTCTCGTCCACATCTCCTAAAAACTTCAGCGTCATGTGAATGCTCTCAGGCCGCACCCATTTAACATCGGCGCCATGCTTTCGGAGTTCGGCCTGTAATTTCGCAATACGATCCCTGATGCCGTCAGGGATCCGAACAGCGACGAATGTGCGGATATTCTGTCCCAAAAACCGATTCCCCTATCACTTATAAACATAACACTTTCATTTAAAAAATCAAGTCCTATTTATCACCGATCTAAAAGTGTTCTTCGCATCAGATCCAGTGCGGTCAAAGCCGATCTTGCTTTATTCCATCGTCGGTCCCGGGTAAATAGATGCTTCTCGAAGAGGGTGCAATGATCATCGGCGTACCCGATGAAAACCAATCCCACTGGTTTCTCCGGTGTTCCGCCGGATGGGCCTGCAATTCCGGTCGTCGACACCCCGATATTTGTCCGGCTGATCATTCTCACGCCTTCCGCCATAGCCATCGCGGTTTCCGGGCTCACCGCGCCGTGGTTTCGAATTTTCTTCTCCGGAACACCCAGGATTTCGATCTTCGCCTCGTTGCTGTAAGCGACGATGCCTCGGTTGAAATAAGTGGAACTCCCGGGGACGTTCGTCAGTTTATGGGACACCAGTCCGCCCGTACACGACTCCGCCACTGCCACGGTCAGCTTTCTCTTCAGCAGGAGATCCGCCACGACTTCTTCCAACGAGACGTCTCCCTCGCCGTAAATGAAAGAACCGGCACGCTCACGAATCATCGCCTCGCCCTGCAACAGCATCTTCATACACGCTTCATCCGACACGCCCGAAACCGTCAGACGAAGCGCAACTCCAGAGACCTGAGGGAGAAATGCCAATCGAATATCGGAAAATCGTTTTGGAAATTCCTGTATTCTTTCATACAGATCCGATTCCGGGATCCCGAACGTTCGCAAAAACCTTGACCGGACAATCAGATCGCCTCCCATTGCCGCAAGACGCGGTACGACCGTTTTCTCCAGCATCTCCGTCATTTCCCTCGGCACACCCGGAAGGATAAAAAAGAAACGATCCTTTTTTCGAAAAAACAATCCCGGAGCAGTTCCGATGTCGTTCGCCAGTACCTCCGCCTTCTCCGGCACCATAGCCTGTTCCCGGTTGACATCCGACATCCCCCTTCCCCACTGTTTAAGACGGTCTTCCACATCCGCGAAAACACCCGCGTTAAAAACGATTCTCGAATGAAAATACCGGGAGACGGCATTCTTCGTGATGTCGTCGTGCGTCGGACCCAGTCCCCCAGTCACGACCACGATGCGAGCGCGCCCGAAAGCGTGTTCGAACGCCTCGATTAATGCCTCTTCATCGTCGCCCACGGTCGAGATCCAGCGGACTTCGTGACCCAATTGAGTCAGCCGTTCGGCGATGATCGCTGCATTGCTGTTCACAGTCGCGCCGGTGAGCAGTTCATCACCCACTGAGACGATCTCAATCCGCATGAAAAATCACCCGTTAAAAAATCCAGAGAACCATTCTGAGGGAACCATTCGCTGCGAGCCCCGCCAGCACATCGTCCATCATCACGCCCCATCCTCGAGGAAGCTCTTGTGATTTTCCGATAGGAAAAGGCTTCAACACATCAAAAACCCTGAATAAGACGAACGCGCCTGCGGTCCATGCCCATGACAATCCAGCCGGAAGAAAAAGCAGAGCAAGCCACATTCCCACTATCTCATCGATATTGATGATGGATGCGTCGTGGCCGTCCGTTTCTTCGACACGGCCCGCGGCCCACACGCCCATAAAAAAAGCAGCGCCAATCACAACGAGGAGAGGAATCCCGCGCATCCCCGGAATGATCCAGAAAACAATGAGCGCCAGTCCGCTTCCCGCTGTGCCGGGCGCGAAAGGAGAATATCCGGTGTAAAAACCAGTGGCGATAATGCGAGAAAATCGATTCACTATTCGGAGGCCAAAAGTTAGATGTCAGAAGGAACGAAAATTCGGTACACATCCCCTGCAATCTGCCGGAGATGAGATTTGTTCTCGACAATATAAACAATACCGGAAATCAAGGTCAATATCGTAATCATATACATCAAAATTTCTATCAGGTCCATCTCATAGATCGTATGCAATATCTGTGAGTCGTAAGGCGGCTTGTTGCCGTCCGAAAGAAGGTGAAAGATGAAAATAAAATACAGAACGCAGAACTGACTGAATGTCTTCGTCTTGGCTAAAAAGTTCGTCCTGATGGATCTTCCCTTGATCACAGCGTATGATCGAAGACCCGTGATGAAAAAATCCCTGATAACAATGATGAGAACCATCCATGCGGACACATAACCCAAAACACTGAAACAGATAAAACCGGAAGAAACGAGAATCTTATCGGCCAGCGGATCAAGGAACCTGCCCCACATCGAGAATTCACCCGACTTCCGAGCCGCGTATCCGTCATACCAATCCGTCAGTGCCGCCATGGTGAAAACACCAAACGATCCGAGTCTCGAAACCAAGCTATCCAGAAAAAGGAGCAGCACAAAGACAGGCGTCAAAGCAATGCGCATGAGGGTCAATTGATTCGGCAAACTCATAGCTACAGTTCAACCCTTCCTTCAATCGCTTTTCCCACAGTAATGACATCGTTGAATTCCAATGATCCGCCGAAAGGGATTCCCCTCGCAATACGTGTCACTCGGATTCCTTTAGGCTTGAGGAGTGTAGCCAAACGGGCTGCGGTCATTTCTCCCTCCACCGTCGGATTGGTCGCTAATATAATTTCGGAGACCTCAGAATGAATCCGCGTCAGAAGTTCCTCAATGCGCAAATCTTCTTCTCCGATTCCATCCAGCGGAGACAGGACGCCTCCCAAGACATGGTACTGGCCGCGGTAGCCTCCGGTCCTTTCAATGGCAATAAGATCCTTCGGTTCCTCGACGACACAAATCGTATGCCGATCCCTCTTCTCATCCCGGCAGAACACGCACGGATCGGCCTCCGTCAAATTGAAGCAGACAGAGCAGTTTCTCACATTCTCTTCAAGATCGATGATCGCTCTGGCCAGTTTCTCTCCTTCTTCCCGACCCTCCCGGAGCAGATAGAGCGCAATGCGCTGCGCAGACTTCTCCCCGATCCCCGGCAAGCGAGAGAACGCCTCGATAAGACGTTCGAGTGTTTCAGAGGAATACTTCAATGGATTCCCGATATTTAAAACAATCCTGGGATTTTTAAACCGCCCGGCAGTCCACCCAGCATCCCGCCGGCGATCTTCTGCATCTCCTCCTGCGCCATCTCCCTCGATTTATCCAGCGCTTGATTGGCCGCAGCCGTGACCAAATCTTCGAGCATCTCCACATCGTCGGGTGTGACGACTTCTGGATCGATTTTTACAGAGAGGACGCTCTGCTTCCCACTCACAGTCACCGTGACCATGCCGCCGCCCGCCGTCCCTTCCACGTGCATATCCCCCAAGGCATCCTGAAGTTTTGCGATCTCTTTCTGAACTTTCTGTAGAAGATTGAATTGACTCGCCATATTCGATTTTGCCATTGTGTCATTCTCCCGCCGTTAATCAACGATTTCGGCTTCGAAGTCATTCACGATCTTTTGAATGATGGGTTCCTTTTCTCCGAGTGCCCTGAGCTTTTCTTCTTTCGTCTCCTTCGAAGTAACGATTTCTTTTTGAGGAAGATCTTTCTTCACACAACGAATCGCCAAATCCTCCTCCAAGACTTCCCTCAGTACCTCTAAAACCAACTCCTTCGACCTCATGATAGCGTCGATGTGGAATCCATTCGACAAGCCAAAACCGATCTCGATGATCTTTCCATCGAAGCCAAGCAGGACGCCTTCTTGAAGAAAAGAGCCGACCGTGACTTTCTTCCGCTTAACCCGGTGGACGACTTCTTCCCACCGGGACTGAACTTCATCAAACGTCAATGATCTTTTTTTTTCCGTCTCTTCTCCGGATTTTTCTTCCTTAGAAGGAACCCCATTTTCCGAGTTATTCTGTCCTGATGGATTATTTATACTGTGAGAAGCGACATTTTTTCCGCACGATTGTTCTGGAACGCTGTCCCCGCATCTCTTCTCGCCGCCTAACTTCTCCAATTTGGACAGAAGATCCTCTATCATCACAGTCCGATCCAGTCGCAGCATTTTCACCATGGCCAATTCAAGAGGCAAACGGGGATTGACGCTTCGCTTTAACGAAACCTGAGTATCCGAAAGGATACGAATGAACCGCAAGATATCCTCTTCCTGAAAATATTCCGTAATGGCGACATACCGCTTTTTATGATTCTCAGAAGCTTCAACCAGATCGGAAGTTCCAAGAGAACGGACGATGAGAAGATTTCGGAAATGCTCTGCAAGCCCGGACAGGAATTCTTCGACATCGTATCCTCCGGAGACAATTTTCTCCAC
>JBDRSZ010000338.1:0-4595 GCA_043824415.1 bacterium
TTCGATTCAAAGAGACGAGCGACTTGGTCAAGTTAGCCGCCCATCATAACGCCCTCCTCATAAAAAGCAATCGAACGGAATTCATGGACGCTAAAAAATTTCTGCAGGATGAGCTTCTTCAAAAAATCGGTATCGAACTCATCATCCCAGTATTACTCCAGGAACAGGTCATTGGATTCCTCTGTCTGGGAAAAAAATCATCCGGCGCACAATATTCCGAAGATGACTTGGACCTGCTCATTCCCATGGCCGAAGAAGGATTCCTGGCGTTGGAGCACTTGCGACTCCAAGAGAATGCGATCCTTGAACGGGCAGAACGAGAAAAACTCGAAGAGCTGAACAGACTGAAATCCGAGTTTGTTTCCCATGTCTCCCACGAGCTGCGGACTCCCCTGACCTCCATCCACTGGTCAGTGGAAAACCTGCTGGACGGCATCCCCGAAAAACCCAGTCCCAAGTTGCAGGAGTACTTATCCGGAATCCACGACAGCAGCCAGCACCTGAGACAGATGATCGAGAACCTCTTGGACATCACAAAAATCGAAGCGGGAAAGATTGAGATCTATACAGAAAGAGTTGACATCAGCGAGGAAATCCAAAAAACGCTTTTCACACTAAAGCCGCTGGCTGAGAAAAAGAACATCCATCTTGAAGTGGTTGCAGAAGAATCCCTGCGGGCAGAAGCCGACCGCGACTGGTTGCAGGCAATCCTGACGAATCTTCTGGATAATGCTATCAAATACTCTCCCGAGAGAAAATCCGTTCAGGTGAAAGCGAAGCTTTTCGAGGAGAAGGAAAATACAATAGCAATCTCTGTGGTCGATGAAGGACCGGGTATTCCGAGAGAAAAACAGAAGGCCATCTTTGAGCGATTCGAACGGATCAAACAGGAGAAGGCAGTAAGGGAGAAGGGACTCGGTCTGGGATTACACATTGTAAAAAAGTTGGTGGAACTTCAGCGAGGACAAATTTGGGTTGAAAGTGAAGAAAACAAAGGAAGCACATTTACGTTCACGCTACCAAGGGGATAGTTGAATCGACGAAAGAACACCTTAACAGTGAATGTCAAATTTCAAAGCTCAAATGCCAAGAAAAATCCAAATGCCTAAATGTTAAATGACTTGTTTGTTCTTTTGTGTCTTTTTAACATTTCGATTTTGAGCGTCTTTTTGTATTGGGATTTTGAAATTTGACATTTTTCCAAGACGATACACATAAGTTCGACGATTTAAGTATCCATAAAACCTGAGAAAACATTATGGCTAATGAAAAAATCTTAATCGTGGATGACGACCCGCAAATCCGGATGATCCTGAGCGACCGGTTGAGAGCCAATGATTATCGGGTCGTCCAAGCCGGAGATGGCATTCAAGGACTCGAGGCAGTAAAGAATGAAAACCCGGATCTGATACTTTTGGATCTGCAGATGCCGAAGATGGACGGCCTGGACATGCTCAGACGCGTTTCGAAAGAATTTCCCGATCTTCCGGTGATCATACTGACGGCTCACGGCTCCATCGAGCAGGCCGTGGAGGCCATGAAGCTCGGCGCTCGGGACTTTCTTCCGAAGCCCTGCAAACCCGACCATATCCTCTTGCTCCTGCAAAGAGCCTTGGAGCACAAGGGACTGCAGGAGGAGAACCGATACCTGCGCGACGAGATCGAAGACCAATACCGGATGATTGTGGGTGAAAGTATCGAAATGAAAAAAGTGATGGACATGGCACAGCAGGTTGCAAGGAGCAAGACCACAATATTGATTGGAGGGAAGAGTGGTACGGGCAAACAACTCCTGGCACGGGCCATCTACTCCATGAGTGACAGGAACAATAGGCCCTTCATTCAGGTGAACTGCACCACCCTCTCGGAGCAGCTCTTGGAATCCGATCTGTTCGGCCACGAGAAAGGAGCCTTTACCGGAGCCGTCAAACAGAAGAAAGGCCGGTTCGAATTAGCGGACAGGGGAACGATTTTCATGGATGAGATCGGTGACTTGTCACCTGTTATTCAGGCCAAGCTCCTCCACGTCCTTGAGTACGGCGAATTCCAGCGCGTCGGAGGCATCGACACCCTCAAGGCCGATGTCCGCATCATCGCAGCATCGAACAAAAACCTCGACAAAGAAGTCAAGGAAGGCCGATTCCGCGAGGATCTCTTTTACCGCTTGAATGTGGTGACGATTCAGTTGCCGCCCCTCCGAGAAAGGCCGGAGGACATCCCGATATTGACCGAACATTTCTTGAAAAAACACGCCAAGGCCGTGCAGAAGAACATCACGATCATCGCGCCAGAGGCCATGGCGATCCTGAAGGGCTACTCATGGCCGGGAAACATCCGAGAACTGGAAAACGCCGTCGAAAGGGCCGTGGTCCTGGCCTCCGGGAATGAGCTGAAGCCAGAATTCCTACCTCCATTAATAGAACGCCGATCCGAAGAGGAGATCGCAATCGGTACTCCTTTAGAAGAAGCTCAACTGAAATTCAAAAAACAATTCATCGCCAAGACGCTGCGTTTTACCAACAACAGCCAAACCCAAGCTGCCGAGTTGTTAAAGATTCAGAGGACGTATCTGAACAGGCTTATCAAGGAGTTGGAAATTACTATTTAAAGTTGAAGAGACACATTCAGTATAGAAAATATTAAAACGTGATCTCTATACAATCGTGTGATTTTTTCAATCAACCAGTCTATCCTACCGATTTTCATTTTACCATCTATTTTATAGAGTATTATAACTTCCTGTATACTACTGTATAACTTCTCTCAATTATATCATTTCGTACATCCCAATATGTATGTCGTGAACACAATCCTCTTAGTTTTATAATCACAGACTGTTAAAGCTCTCGCTTTCAAGCATGGCCCTTGAATCTCATTTTTGGCACATGTCTTGTCTTTGGATTTATCGAAGAATCGATTAATAACATACCAGAAGAAATGGCATTAAAATTTTTCTTGCATCTCTGTGCCTTATGGAATTGTAGGAGTTTCTCATGGACGTATTAAAAGTAGATTATCCGAGTGTCATATTAGCTGCAATTGCAGGCATAGCATTTTGTATGATATGGTATTCGGAAAAGTTTGGATTGAGGGTAGAAGAAATGAACATTCCAAAGCAAGGGTACATCTTTCTCACTCTTACCAGCCTTGTATCATCTTTGATTTTAGCCATATTCATAAAACTAAGCGGGAATCCAGGGATTGTAGGGAGCACTGTAATTGGTGCATACACGGGTATAGGACTCGTATGTCCGGCTGTCATCAAAGATTCTATATTTGAAAGCAATCCTTTAAAAAGTTGTCTTGGTGCATCGAGTCGCCATATCATATGTTATTCAATCATGGGTGCGATTATTGGAATGGGAAACTGATGCGACAAATAATAAACAGGAGTATAAAATGCGGATTCTTTTGATTAAGCCTCCTTTAAATCGAAACTTATTCGCGCCTGCCATAGGCGAACCATTGGAACTCGAATACTTAGCTTCGGCTGTAAGAGAACATAATGTTGAGATTCTTGACATGAGAATCGATAGAAATTTAATCCGAAAATTAAACGAATTTAAGCCTGAATTGGTCGGCATCACGGCCTATACATGCGATGCCAACACTGCAAAAGAAGTCTTAATGGAAGTGAAAAAATATGACATAAATATTAAAACAGCCATCGGCGGACATCATCCTACTTTCATTCCGACAGATTTTCGGAAGAGATATATTGATATCATTTTTTTGGGGATGTCTGATTTATCATTTAAAAAATACATCCAAATTATAGAAAACGGAGGAGATATTGCTTCTGTTGAAAACATTGCCTTTGTTAAAAATAACACGCTTTATTTCACACAAAAGCAGTCCGTGGATATCAATCTGGATTCTTTACCCATGCCGGACAGGGAGGTGACTCGACATTATTATAAGGAGTACCGCGATCAAATGAGAAACAGAACTGCTTTCATCCTCACAAGCAAAGGATGTCCATTCAGGTGTACCTTTTGTGCATGCTGGAAGATGATGAACGGAAAATACTTGACCAGGAGTCCTGAATCCATCGTCGATGAATTGAGCGTCTTGCCCGAAGACATCGATCTCGTGTGCTTTGCGGATGACAACACCCTCCACAACTATAAACGCGCCATGAGGTTAGTTGAATTAATCAAAGAACGAAATATACGAAGAAAATACTCAATGTATGGAAGGGCCGATACCATCGTAAAGCATCCGAATCTCATCGAAGAGCTAAGGGAAGCGGGCCTTCAATATTTAACCATCGGTATAGAATCGGTTGAGGATCATGAACTGAACGAACTGAATAAAAAGACTTCTGTAGAGATAAACAATGAAGCCATAAGAATTCTCCAAAAATTGGGCATCAACAACGTGGCTCATTTTATTATCAATCCAAACTATGCAAAAAAAGATTTTACTAACGTGTCCAACTATGTTCATGAAATGAACCTCTTCCAGCCGGTATTCACAGTTTTAACTCCCCTTCCCGGCACTGAGTTATTCACAAAAGAATACGATCGACTTATCATTAAGAATTATGACTTTTTCGATTTTGTACATTCGGTATTACCTACCAATTTGAGCAG
>JBDRSZ010000339.1:0-4887 GCA_043824415.1 bacterium
CCTGGCTCAAATCAAAGGGCATGAATTCCATTCGCGGTCCCCAAAACCTTCCCGTGAACGACGCCACGCCCGGTCTCATGACCGCTGGCTTCGACACTCGACCCGTGATGTACTACCACTACAACAAAACTTACTACCAGAATCTCCTCGCCTCGGCTGGATACAAACCCGTCAAACGGGTCTTTTCATGGGAAGTCCCTCCGGCCAACTCCATGGAAGAGAAACTCGTCAGGGTGGCTGAAAAAGTGATCGACCGGTACAGCATAAAGGTTGAAACCTGGGGAGAACGGTCCCTCGAGATTCGAAAACAGGAAATGTTCGAGATCTACAACGAAGCGTGGAACGACAACTGGGGCTTCGTCCCATTCACCCAGGAAGAGTTCTACCACATCATCGAAGAGATGCAGTTGATCTTGGACAAAGGACTTTTCATTTTCCTGTACATTAAAGACGAACCCGTGGCGTTCTTCGGAGGCGTTCCTAACGTCTCCGAGAGAATGACGCCCATTCGATGGTGCCCCCGTTGCGAACTCCTGAGGGCTGCAAAGATGCTCCTGACCCGGGGTCGCATCAAAGGATTCCGCCTCGGGTATCTGGGTGTGAAGAAAAAATACCGCCGCCTCGGACTGGACGGCGTCATGCTCTGGAAACAAAAATTATATTCGCAGAAAAAAGGATACGATTACTGCGACATGGGATGGGTTTTGGAAGACAACAAGATGGCGATCCGACTCAGCGAAATGATGGGCGCGAAACTCTCGAAAACTTACACGATCTTCGAGAAACCCATCAAGTAATTCGCACCACGCGCATCTCTTTCTAATGGAGGAAAAGACGATGAAACACCGAAGCCTCTTCACATCAGCAGCGGTTATCATTTCCATTTTCTTGTTTCATTGCCAAAAAGCCAATCAAAAGGCAGACAGCCATTTTCAATTCACAATCTCCTTCGGGGAAGATCAGTGCAAAGAAACACTCGACGGCCGCATGCTCCTCATGGTTTCCACCGACGGAAGCGCTGAACCGCGGTTCCAGATCAACGACGGCGCGAGAACGCAGCTCATCTTCGGCATCAACATCGACGGCCTGAAACCCGGCGACGAAGCAGTCATCGACGGGACCGTCTTCGGATACCCGCTGAAGAGCGTCTCCGAAATCCCGCCAGGCAAATACTGGGTGCAGGCCCTGCTCCACCGGTACGAGACGTTCCATCGGGTCGACGGCCACACCGTCAAGCTGCCCATGGACCGCGGAGAAGGCCAGCGCTGGAACCGCGCGCCCGGCAACCTGTTCAGCACACCCAAAGAAGTGCGGATCGATCCCGGAAAAAATGAAACAATCAAAATCATTCTCGATAAGGAAATCCCACCCATTCCGCCGCCGGAGGACACGAAATATATCAAGCACGTCAGGATGGAAAGCAAGCGGCTCACAGAATTCTGGGGCCGGCCGTTCCATCTCGGTGCGTGCGTCCTCCTCCCCGACGGATTCGACGACCATCCCGAGGCGCGCTACCCTCTCGTCGTCAATCACGGCCACTTTCCGTACACGTTCGGCGGATTCCGAGAGACACCGCCCGATCCCGATCTCAAGCCCGAATACAGCGAACGCTTCCGGTGGGAAGGATACAACAAAACACAGCAGGAGTATGCCTACAAGCTCTACCAGTACTGGACAGCGCCGGAAACGCCCAGAATGATCATCATCGAAGTCCAGCACGCCAACCCCTACTACGACGATTCGTACGCTGTGAATTCCGCAAACCTCGGTCCGTATGGAGACGCCATCAACTACGAACTCATCCCGTACATCGAAGAAAAATTCCGCGGCATCGGAGAGGGCTGGGCGCGCTTCACTTATGGCGGCTCCACAGGCGGATGGGAGGCACTAGCAGTGCAAATCTTTTACCCCGATTTCTTCAACGGCTGCTTCGCCGCCTGTCCCGACCCCATCGACTTCCGCGCCTACACCGTCGTCAACATCTACGAAGATAAAAACGCCTACACTCTCGACGAGCTGTGGAAGAAGACGCCGCGGCCCGGCCAGCGGAATTGGCTCGGCCACATCAGCTGCACGCTCGAACAATCCAATCACCGCGAACTCGTCCTCGGAACGCACTCCCGCTCCGGGGATCAATGGGACATCTGGGAAGCCGTATACAGTCCGGTCGGCAGGGACGGCTACCCCAAACGGATATGGGACAAGATGACGGGTGAGATCCATCACAAAGTCGCAGAATACTGGAAGGAGAATTACGACCTCGGTTACATCCTCAAGCGGGACTGGAAAACACTCGGCCCCAAGCTCAAGGGAAAAATCCACATCTACTGCGGCGATATGGATAACTACTACCTGAACAACGCCGTCTACTTGGTGGAAGAATTCCTCGAGAGCACGACCGATCCCTACTACGACGGAGAAGTCGATTACGGCGACCGAGCGGAACACTGCTGGAACGGAGATCATGAAAGACCCAACGCCATTTCCCGGTTGAGATACCATCAGATGTACGTGCCCAAGATGATGGAACGCATGATGAAAACCGCGCCGTCCGGAGCGGACCTGACAAGCTGGCGGTATTGAGGTAATAAATCGGGTGATCCTTACTTGGGAATTGCAAAACAGACATCCATCCTATCCATTCTTGTCCTGTTATGGGCTAAGTCTGTATTCGCGGACGATCCCATAAAACCCCTGAAGACGGATGTGCCTCCCCTCATCGACGGCCGATTAGACGATCTGGTCTGGAGCGAAGCGCCTCACGTGACCGGTTTTAAAACCTGGATGCCGGATTACGGTATCCACATGGCCGAGCAGACCATCGTATACATCGCCTATGACAGAGAAAACCTCTACTTTGCATTCCGGTGCTTCGACAGCCGGCCGGATAAAATCAAAACCTCCATCACGAGTCGGGATAAAATACGCTCCGATGACTGGGTCTGTATCAACATGGATTCCTTCAACGACCAGCAGTCGCTCTACTGTTACTACATCAACCCCGCCGGTATCCAGGAAGACAGCCGGTTCGCAGGCGGCCGCGAGGACAAAAGCATCGATTTCGTCTGGTACAGCGCGGGTCAAATCGATGAGAAAGGATACACTATCGAAGTCAGAGTCCCGTTCAAGAGTATCCGGTTTGCGAACAAGAATCCGGTCGAAATGGGCGTCATATTCGAACGCAGAGTCAACCGTCTCTCCGAGCAGGGAACGTACCCTCCGCTCAGTCCAAACCAGGGGATGGCTTTTCAAACGCAGATGAAACCTATGGTGATGTACGACATTAAAGACTATACACTTTTTGAACTTTTACCCAGCACGACGTACAGTCAGAGCAATTCGATCCAGGAAGGGACCTTGAAATCCGATGGGCACGAGGAGAATTTTAGTCTCACAACAAAATATGGGCTCACCTCCGACCTCATCCTCGACGGCACCTACAACCCCGATTTCAGTCAGGTGGAAGCCGACGCAGGGCAGGTCGATATCAACCTTCGTTACGCGCTCTTCTTCCCGGAAAAAAGACCCTTCTTCCTCGAAGGCCGGGAAATGTTCGGTTTCTCCGGAAGCGCAACGAACGACCCCCTTCGATCCGTCGTCCACACGAGAACGATCGCCGATCCTCTGGCGGGCATTAAACTGAGCGGCAAGATCGGAAGACGCAGCACCATCGCCTCCATCTATGCGCTCGACGAACTGCCAGATGCCGGAGACGACAAAAAAGACTACGCCCATTTCGCCGTCCTTCGATACAAGCTGGCGTTGCATTCGGACAGCTACATCGGGGGATTCTATACGGGGAGAGAAGTCGAAAACGGCTACAGCCGACTGCTCGGCATCGACGGGGAGTCGAGAATCAACGAGTCGAGCACACTTGGATACAATATTTTTGGATCGTTGAGCAAAAAGGCGAACGACCCATCGGCCAGAGAAGGATACGCCCTGGGATACAACTACCTTTACGCAACGCGAAAACTGAATATCAGCCTCGGCCTGCAGGACATCTCCAAAGACTTTCACACAGAAACAGGATATCTGACCCGAACAGGAATTTTTCTGCTCAGATCATCCGTGATCCCGAAATTCTATCCCAATTCGAAGTTCTTTCGAAGATTCGATTTGACATTTTCCAACAGCTACCTGCGCGATAAATTCGACCAGCTCGACGAAACCAGCAATGCACTCTCGTTGCGGTTCGTCCTACCGAGAAGTTCGAACCTCGCAATGAACATTAACTATTCGACCGAAGTGTTCTATTCAAAACTATTCGACACGAGCGGATTAACAATCGGAGGAAGCAGCCAGTTCACCAAACAGTTCTATTTCAAGCTCGCATATACGTACGAGAAAGCCATCTATTATGCAGCGGATCCTTGCCAGGGAAGACGGAACAACGCCTCGGCCAGCATGATCTACCAGCCGTCACATAAGATCAACCTCGACATCAGCCTGACCTACTCCGACTTCACGAGGGACTCCGATTCTCAAAAGATCTACGATTATACCATCCTCCGAAACCGGTTGACCTATCAAATGAATCGATACCTATTCTTCAGGGGAATCGTCGAATACAACAACTACAAAAAAGAAATGTTGACTGATTTTCTCGCTTCTTTTACGTATATTCCAGGAACCGTCATACACCTCGGCTATGGATCGTTCTACAAAAAATTAAAATGGGAAAACGGAAGCTATTTGGAAAGCGACCGCTTCCTCGAAACGAAGAGAGGATTCTTCTTCAAGGCATCATACTTGTGGCGAATGTGACGATTTTATCCGGGAGTCGGACATGACAAAATATATGAACGTACACTCCTCACTGGTCTTTTTCATCATCCTTCTTTTTGCAACCGCAGGCGTCTATAAAAATAAAGAAAAAATATCCGA
>JBDRSZ010000340.1:0-5138 GCA_043824415.1 bacterium
ATCGCTCCGAAGGGCGGCGGGAGCGAGAACATGAGCGAGGTCAAGATGATGGCTCCCGCGGCGGGCGTCGAGGGGGTGAAGGAATTCGTCGTGGATCGCGTCAGACGGTCCGGGGCGAATCCGTGTCCTCCGGTCATCGTCGGCGTAGGAATCGGCGGGACGTTCGAGAAGTGCGCGGAAATCGCTAAAAGAGCTCTCTTGCGACCCATCGGATCGAAGCATCCCAATCCGTTCTATGCGGATCTTGAGGAAGAGCTTCTCGACATAATCAACAAACTGGGCATCGGTCCTCAGGGATTTGGAGGAAGATGCACGGCACTGGCGGTTCATATCGAAGTCCATCCTTGTCACATTGCAAGTTTTCCGGTTGCGGTCAACATGCAGTGTCATGTAGCCAGGCATAAAGAGGTTGTTCTTTAAGCGAACTTAAAAGCGGCAAATTAGAAGTGACTAAAGTTAGAAGTGACCTAAAGTGCCTAAAGAGGAGATATTGATGGTAGAACCTAAACGGATTATCATTCCATTGACGGACGAGGTCGTGGATGGCTTACGCATCGGAGATTCGGTTCTCATCAGCGGAATTATTTATACGGGCCGCGATTCGGCGCACAAGCGGCTCGTGGATGCTTTAGATCGGAATGAGGAGTTGCCGGTCGACTTCGCCGGACAAATCATCTACTATGCGGGACCCGCTCCTGCCAAGCCTGGCAAGCCCATCGGCTCGGTCGGTCCGACGACTTCCTATCGTATGGATCCGTATGCGCCGAAGCTGATTGCGGTGGGTCTTAAGGGGATGATCGGGAAAGGCAATCGTTCAGAAGAGGTCATTCAGGCGATTCAGAAATATAAGGCCGTCTATTTCGGCGCTATCGGAGGCGCTGCGGCGCTGATGGCCAAGAGTGTAAAGAAGGCGGAAGTCGTGGCGTACGAGGACTTGGGCCCGGAAGCAATCCGCCGTCTGGAGGTTGAAGATTTTCCGGCCGTCGTGGTGAACGACTGTCACGGCGGCGACTTATATAAAGAGGGGATGGAACGGTATCGAAGGGATTGATACAGAGTATCGACGAATGATGACGGAAATGGATGCTTCTCAATGCAAAACTCTCGTGCTGGGACTGGGGAATACGATTCTCACGGACGATGGCGTGGGGATATATGTCGCGCGGAGCATCCGCAGACGAATGGAGAATGAGAATATCGTCTATAAAGAAGCCAGCATGGGAGGTCTTGAACTCCTGGAATTGATGAAGGGATTTGATAGAGCGATCGTTATTGATGCGATTCAGACGGGTAAGCATGAGGTCGGATCGCTCGTGAAGCTGCGGATTGAGGATTTGGGAGGCGGCTCCGCTCTGGCTCGCCATCAGGTGGGATTTCAGGAAGCTCTCGAATTGGGCCGGAAATTAGGCATGGAATTACCGGAAGAGATTGCCATCTACGGGATTGAAGTGAAAGATATTCTGACGTTTGGGGAATCATGCACACCAGAAGTTGAAGGTTGTCTTCCTCAGATCGTGGAGACGATCATGAAGAACGAGTTCCCTCTGAAAAGTACAGATGAATGGGGAAAGCATGGAGGATGAGGGCCGCTTGAATCTAGAAGAGATCGGGAAATTGCTCCAAGCGGAAGTGCTGACGGGACAGTACAATACAGGTGTCGAAGTCGGCAACGTAATGGCATCGGATCTGATGAGCGATGTGCTGTCGTTCTGCTGCTCCGGGGCGCTATTGATTACAGGACTCGCGAGTGCTCAAGCAGTCAGAACTGCGGAGGTGGCCGATCTTTGCGCCGTCGTTTTTGCTCGCGGTAAAAAGCCAACGGAGGAGACGATTCGTTTGGCAAAGGAGATGAAAATTCCTCTCTTTGCGACGAAGCTTCCGATGTATGAAGCGTGCGGCGTGCTTTATTCGAATGGTTTAAAAACGGTACAAACATTGAAGACGAACGATGGGCGGCGGCGCGTTGTTTCATAAGAAGTTTCCCGTGAGGGGAGGAGATTTTGTGAGAGCAGGCGAAGCGTCCGTTGCAATCAAAAATATCCTTAAAGAAGTGGGATTCCAACCCGATGTTATCCGAAGGGTGGCCATTGCTTCATACGAAGCCGAAATGAACGTGGTGATGTATGGAGAAGAAGGAGAAATCGATTTTACGATAAGACCGAATCGCGTCAACCTCGTTATAGAGGACAGAGGGCCCGGAATTCCAGATATCGAACTTGCCATGCAGGAAGGATTCTCTACTGCGACGGAGGAAATGCGAGAGATGGGATTCGGCGCGGGCATGGGATTGCCGAACATGAAGAAGAATTCAGATGATTTCAAGATTACTTCGGAAGTGGATCGTGGGACGCGTGTGGAGATCGTCATCAAGAGCCGTTGAAGGGATGATTTGGGATGGCCGAAGACAGACATTCGATTCTGATCGATGAAGAAAAATGTGTGGGGTGCGTCCTCTGCATGAGGGCTTGTCCGACGAAGGCTATTCGTGTCAGGAAGGGCAAGGCTGTCCTGATGGGCGAACGGTGTGTCGACTGCGGCGAGTGCTACCGCGTTTGCCCTTATGATGCCGTCATTCCACTGACGACTTCTTTTTCCGATCTGAAGCGGTTCAAATACACGGTGACGTTTCCAACACCATCTCTGTATACGCAATTCGGATGGGAGGTCATGCCGAATCAAATCCTTTTGGCTCTCCAGAAGATCGGCTTCAATCATGTGTATGACGAGGCGTGGATGTGTGAGATGGTGAATGCTGCGATCGAGGAGTACATCCGACAGAATCCGAATCCCAAGCCGAAGATCTCCACAGTTTGTCCGTCCGTTGTGAGGCTCGTGGCATACCTTTACCCTGAATTGATCCATCATATCATTCCCATCGAAAGCCCGAGGGAATTGGCCGCAAAGCTGCTTCGTCAAAAAATCAGCAGAGAACTCCGCATTCCGCCCCATGAGGTCGGCATCATCCACATTACTTCCTGTCCGGCCAAGATGGTATCCATTAACAGGCCTATCGGACTTTCGAAGTCGTACCTGGACGGCGCTATTTCTGTCCGAGATATTTACGGTCGATTGCTGGAAGTCATGCAGGATGTGCATGAGGATGTGATTCTGCAGCAGTCGAGCGGTGTGGGTCTGGGATGGGCTGTGGCCGGGGGGGAGGTCAACGGACTGAGCATGGATAATTGCCTGGCCGTTTCGGGCGTGGCGGACGTGATACAGATCTTGGACGATGTCGCTGCCGGCAAGCTGCGGGATATTGAGTATTTGGAATGTCTCGTCTGTCCAGACGGATGCGTGGGCGGACCTCAGAACGTAGAGAATCGACACTTAGCGAAAAAGCGGGCGGACAGTCTTGTGAAAATGTTCGGGGAAAAGAGCCGCGTGAGCCGGAAGATGATTCTTCGTCTTTACAATGATGATTTCTTTTTTATGGAAAAAAGGATTGAAACCCATCCCTTTCCGCCTTTGGATAAAGATGCCTCAAGGGCGATTGAAAAGAGAAGGATGATGGAGGAAATCATTCCACAGCTGCCCGGCAAGGAGTGCGGGGCCTGCGGCGCTCCTGATTGTAAAACGCTCGCCAGGGATATCGTGCTGGGCCAGGCAGGGCTTCAAGATTGCGTGTTTTTAAAAGGACGCACAGTTTCATAATGAGCAATGTAAAGATCAAATATCAAAAGGGAAAATGACAAATCAAAATTTAAAAAGATTTTAAAAAGGCTTCTGCAATTCATAGATCATTTTACATTTTTATTTGTCATTTTGATATTTGAATTTTGAATTTTAATTTGTAGCAGAATGATTCAATGTTTTTTAAAAAAACAAAGTTTTTACTCGTAGTACCATAGCGCGCCAGAGGCGCACATTTTTAAAACATAACGATGTCTTCAAATCCTAAATTTCTTGTAAAAAAAGCGAAGACTTTGATAGCAATACTATAGTGGGGGGCTACAGTGGAGTTGCGTCAAATTGTTGAAGACTTGGGACTGACGGTTGCTGTCGGTGGGAGTGGGTTGAATGGAGAAGTCGAGGGGGGGTATGTGAGCGATCTGTTGAGCGATGTGATCGCCCACACTCGGAAAGGCGATTTGTGGCTCACTCTCCAAATCCACCAGAACATCGTTGCAGTCGCCGTCTTGAAAGAATTGGCGGGAATTGTGTTGATCGGCGGGAAAACACCCACCGATGAAACCATCCGGAAGGCAAAGGACGAGAATGTTATCATTATAACAACCCCTCTTCCTGCCTTCGAAGTGTGCGGAAGGCTCTACGCACTGGGTCTGCGCGGAAGGGGATGATGCTTCGGCTCTTCCGTACTGATCTCCATGTCCATACGTGTCTTTCTCCCTGCGGCGAGTTGGAAATGTCTCCCGTCCGTATTGTTGAGGGTTGTCGGGAGAGGGGGATAGATGTCATCGCCGTGTGCGACCACAACTCGGCTGAGAATGTGAAGGGCGTGCGCGATGCGGCTGAGGGTATAAATCTCACTGTTTTAGCCGGGATGGAGGTGACGACGGCCGAGGAAGTGCATGTGTTGTCGATCTTTGACAGTGTCGAACAAGCGATGCGGCTTCAGAATGAAGTGTACGCGCGTCTTCTTCCCGGAGAAAACGATGAGGATGTTTTCGGTCTTCAGGTGGTGGCCAATGCCTCGGACGAAGTCGAAGGGATCGTGAAAAAGCTGCTCATCGGAAGCACGACATTCGTTTTGAGCGAGTTGGTGGAACGGATTCACGATCTTGAAGGCATAGCCATCGCATCCCACATCGACAGAGAGAGTTTCAGCCTCATCGGCCAGCTGGGATTCATACCGGATGACTTGGATGTGGATGCGTTGGAAATATCGCTAAGAGGGTTGGCGGAGGAAATTCGGAGTCGGATTTCAGGGAGTGATCGATTCCCATTTATCACATCTTCCGATGCGCACCGGTTGGAGGAATTGGGGAGAGCGAGTACGACGTTTCTACTCGAAGAGGGTACGGTAGGAGAAATTCGGAAGGGACTTCGCGGCGAGAATGGCAGGCGGATCGTCGAAAGAGGAGTATCGGCGTGAAAGAGCTTTCGATGCACGTATTGGACATCGTTGAGAATTCTGTGGCTGCCGGCGCTTCGAAAGTGGAAATCTCCGTGGAGGAGGA
>JBDRSZ010000341.1:0-10052 GCA_043824415.1 bacterium
TGACGACACTCTCGTTGACCTCTTTCGCTTCCGCAAGCTTATCCTTGGGCACGATGACCTTGTCGATGCACTTCCCCCGAACCTCGTCCAAAGAATATCCGAAAAGGGCTTCGAACTGCGGGTTGATGCTGACGATCTCATAATTCATATTGAGCGAAGCGATTGCATCCGGAGCGCTGGCGAACAAGGCTTCGAAAGATATCTTCTGTTTTCTTATCAAATCCTCTGCGAGCTTCCGCTCCGTAATGTCGCGTACGATGCTGATCCACGCGGGACGACTGTCGTATTCGATTGCATCCGTTCGAATCTCAACAAAGATCTTCCGACCGTCTTTGGTTAAATGCGTGTAAGTGAATGACTCGTCAGTATTTTTCTGATTGATCTGCTTTTTCACGCGAACCAAATCTTCGGGCGGATGCAGGTCGAACGGCGTCATCGCTTTCAATTCATCCATCGAATACCCGTAGACCCGAATGGCGGCCTCGTTGCAGTCTAAAAATTGATGATTCTTTTTATCGAAAATGAAGACAGGATCGGCGACACGATTAAAGAACAAACGATATTTTTTTTCGCTCTCCTTCAGTCTCTTTTCTATTTTCGACTTGTTCAGGGCCATCTCAATCGTCGTATGCAGCTCTTTCTCGTTAAAAGGCTTGAGAAGATAGCCGAACGGATCCGTAATTTTGGCCCGTTGAAGCGTATTCTGATCGGCATAGGCGGTCATGTAAATCACTGGAATATCCGAACAAGACCGAATTTGTTCAGCCGCACCAATACCGTCAATCGCTCCCTTGAGTTGAATATCCATCAACACCAAATCAGGGCGTACTCTTTCCACTTCCAGAATGGCTTCCTCTCCAGAAGGAACCGTAGCTATCACTTCGTATCCCATACTTCTCAACAGCTCACATACTTCCATCGCTACGATTCGTTCATCTTCAACGACTAAGATCTTGACATCTGGCTTTTCCATCATTCCAAACCTCAAAAAGGATTTGTATCCGAGTCAGCAATATTCTTATACGGACGTTTCCTGTCCGTGTAAGGCCTCCTCAAGAACAGCCTTCACATTCTCCAATGTAAAAGGTTTCGATAACACATGTTTCACGTGAACATCATCCGAAATCGGCTGCGAGAATACAGCGTCTTCACTCAGGCCCGTGATGATCACGATTTTCTGATCCGGTTTTTTATCAATCATCTCCCTGGCCACCTTGAACCCGTTTTTCCCCGGCATCATGACGTCCATTAAAACCAAGTCGAATTCTTGCGTGGAAAATTCTTCCATCGCCTGCTCGCCCGTATCCGTGATGACTACTTTGTAGCCAAGGTACAAGAGAATCCGCTGGAGGACATCCAATACGATTTGCTCATCATCCACGATGAGTATACTCTTCATACTCACTCCTCGCATTTTGAATAAAAAACTCAGTCCTTTGGTTTTTTGATGGGTCTATCCCTTTTGTAAAACTTTCTCAATTACGTACTTGAATAATAATTCAAACAAAATTAAGAAAAGTGGGCCAGGATATGGTCCTCCCGGCCCACTCCCAAGCGTGGCTAAAAAAAAGAGGTGATCCTGTTCAATTTCCCAACTCTCTTTTCATACCACATTCCAAAGTATCTATTTCCCAGAATCGAGCACTCATTCCATTACAATTATTTGTGTGTTAACGAATCCTATTACTCTTGATCACATTATTGATACAATCGATTAGTTGTGGTAATTTGAACGGTTTTCCCAAGAATGGATACCCGGCCAACGCATCGGGCAGTTTATACGCAGAGAGCACGATCACAGGCAAATCTGGATACTCGTTTTTCAATTGCATGGTGAATTCTTCTCCTCCCATCCCTGACATCCTCACATCAGTAATCACAACATCGGGCTGCCATCCGTCAAATTCACACTTCTGGAGGAGTTTGTACGCCTTGTCTGCACTCTCCGCATCTTTCACCGGATAACCTTCCAACTCCAACTGAATCACCAGTGATCTACGAAAATTAAGATCATCATCCACGATTAATATCTGTTTCATGACAGATCTCTCCCACAGTATGCCGAACATCTTATCCATTTCCATTTCAATTTTTATGCCAATTTCCAAAAAAAAATTCAATTTTTCTCTTATAAATAATAAGCGGATGATTCTACTATAGTAACGTCATCCGCTTCGAGACAAATCATTTTTAATTCAAGAACAATTTTTCTTTCAAAGTGTCCAATGTTCGACACTTGAATATTCAACATTTCATTTTTTTTCAGAGTCTTTGTACGAATTCAAACGAGAAATGAGCGTGGTCCGAGAAATCCGCAAAATCCCAGCAGCTCTTTTTTTATTCCCCTTGGTCTTGTTTAAAACAGAAAATATGTATTTCTTTTCAACTTCTTCGAGTGGAGGATCGCCGTCAATCCGAATATGCACTGAATCCGTTCCCATCTGTCGAAACTTCGGGGGCAAATCATCCATACAGATTTCATCCGATTTCGACACGATGAGAGCATGTTCGATCGTGTTCTCCAACTCCCGGACGTTGCCCGGCCACTCGTAATTTTGAAAAAGCTCATAAACCCGTGGATGGAATCGCGCCACGGACCTGCCCAGCTTTTTACAGAATATCTCTAAAAATCGCTGGCTCAGAGCGGCAATATCATCCCTCCGTTCTCGCAACGGAGGAATACGAATCACAGCAACGGACAATCGATAGTAGAGATCCTCTCGAAACTTTCCATTCTTGATATCCTGAGCAAGATCTCGGTTCGTAGCTGCGATCACCCTGACATCGCTCTTGCGCTCCACGACTTCACCGATACGTCGAAAATGACCGTTATCCAAGAACCGGAGAAGTCGGACTTGCAGCGCGGCGGGCGCTTCACCGATTTCATCCAATAAAAGAGTCCCCCTGTCTGACTCTTCGATGAGGCCTCGCTTGTTGACAATAGCGCCCGTAAACGCGCCCTTGCAGTGACCAAACAGCTCGCTGTCGAGCAGCGTTTCAGAAAGGGCGCCGCAGTTCACGGGAATAAACGACCGCCCGCTGCGCTCACTCAGATTATGAATGGCCAGTGCGACGAGTTCCTTCCCAACACCGCTCTCACCATGAATCAGGACGGGAATAGACCAATTGGAAATCACATTCACCTGATGCATCACATCCTGCATACCGGAACTGACCGCGACAATATCCTCGAAGGGATAGTGATCGGCCAAAACAGCCTTCAGATGCTTGACCGTTTGCTTGAGTTCGACTTGATTCAGGATTTTGTTCAGAACCATCCCCAGATGATCCATCGAAAACGGCTTTACGATAAAATCGTAAGCTCCCTCCTGCATCGCCTCCACAGCCTTTGCAATCGTTCCGTGAGCGCTCATCAATAAGACCTCGGTCGTCGGACTCAACTCCTTCGTCTTCCGCAGCACTTCAATTCCGTCCGCATTCTTCATGACAAGATCTGTCAGAACAATATCATAGATTTCCTTCTTCAGAAGATCGATCGCCTCCTCCCCGCTCGCGGCTTCAGCGGTCTCGTACCCCTGTACTCCAAGAGCAATACACAGACTCCGTCTCATGTTCCTTTCGTCGTCAACGACCAGAATGTTCGCCATCGTCTTTCCTTTCTACAGGGATTTCAACAAGCACATTCGTCCCTTGATTTACCGCGCTTTTCACACGGATCGACCCCCCGTGGAATTCGATAATTTGCTTTACGATATGCATTCCCAGTCCCATACCGCGAGCCTTCGTCGAAAAGTACGGCTCAAAAATACGGCCGAGATCCTCCTCCGGTATACCCGGACCGTTGTCCTTCACTCGAATGAGAATCCTTCTGTTGGATTCCCGTCCCCTGCACTGTAAACAGACTTCAACCAATCCGCCTTCATCCACGGCCTGTAGAGCATTTTTAATCAAGTTCAATGCCATCTGTTCTATCGCATCGGGATCGACATTTGCCAAGGGCAGACGTTTCGCAAACTTCGTCACGACATCGCGCCCCGACATCAGTTCGAAATCTTGACTCAAAACGAATTTGGCTTTCTTAACGACTTCCTGCATATCACTCATCTTAAATTCGAGTCGTCTGGGACGGGAGAATTCCCTGAGAAGACCCACAGAACGATTGAGCCTTTCACTTTCCCAGCCGATGATATCGAGAAGTTCCTTCATTTGTCCTTCGAGATGAACACGATTTTGCAGAACTTGGACGCAGTTCGTGATTGCGGCCAGCGGATTCCCGATCTCGTGGACGACATTGCTGGCCAGACTGCCCAGGCTGGCTAACTTCTCGGATTGCACCAACTTATCCTGCGCGATTCGCAGCCTCTCCAGCGCCTGGTTTGTTTCCTCATACAGGCGTGCATTCCGGACTGCTAAACCGATGTGACTTCCGATGCTCGACAAGAAATCGAAATCCATCTCCGCGGGAGCGTATGCCTCCGTCCCGAACAGGTTGAGCGATCCGACGACGCGATTCCCCTCTTTAATCGGCACCATGACACACTGAACCATTGATTGCCCGTCCTTTTTAGGCACTCCTTCCACCGCCCGATTTTCCAGCAACGCATCGACAGCGAACTTCTTTATCCGCCCACGCAACAGAGACTGCCTGTAGGACGATTTCTCGCCGTGGAGTCGAGACAACACATCCAACACGCGCGCAGATACATTCCGATGAACGCAAAATTCAGGGTTGGACCTCTCTTCGTTAAAAAGAAACATCGCTCCCGAAAAAAATTCGGTGAGCCGAATGACTTCCTTCAAAGCAGTATCCATCACCGCCTTCACATCCAGCGTACTGCTGATATCACGGGCAATGACATTCATCGAATCGAGCTGCACATTACGCCTCTGGAGCGCAAACTCAATTTCTTTCCTTTGAGTGATATCCGTAAACGTCGTGAACACGGAATCAGGTTTTGTCCTGCTTGTATGAAAAACAGGCGTTGCGCTGACCAGCAGCCATTTCCGGTCCCCCTTCGGAGTGACAATTCCCAGTACGACATTGAACACAGGCTTCCCCGTGTGAAGTGCTACGACGACCGGATGCTCCTCCTTCGAGAAAGGAGAACCGTCCTCTCTGACCGTCTCCATTCGCGGATCCAGAGGCGTCCGCCCCATCATTTGACTCATCCTGCGATTCAGTATCCTTTCTGCGGCAGGATTTCCGGCGATGATTCTACTCTGCGAATCGTAATACAGAACCCCCTGTGCCATCATTTCGAATAATCCCCTGTACCGTTCCTCGGATACCTGTAAAGCTTCTTCCGCCTGCTTACGGTCGCTGATATCGATAATGCTCTCGAGAAGATGTAAGCGGCCGTCCAGGGTTACCGTGACCACCGTCTTGAGAATCGGCATCTTCTTGCCGTCAGCTCTGAGCAAATAGCATTCGGTGTTCTGCATATCCTGTCCAAGGTCTGTCACGGGACACTGTCCATGCTCAGCCGGACAGATAAATCCGTGGCATACCGACGCTATGATATCCTTCTTGGGTTTTCCGATCATTTGCACGGCAGCGGGGTTCGCATCTACGATCACGTGGGATTCCGCATCCATGATGACTATGCCCGCAGGAATGAAATCTAAAACGGTTTTCAGGCGTTCCTCGCTCTCCCTGAGAGCTTCATCCGCCCGTTTTCGTTCGGAAATGTCTTTGAAGATAAGGACAATGCCGACTATCCCTCCCCTCTCGTCCTGAATGGGAGCCGCGCTCTCGTGGATTTGAATCTTCCTCCCGTCTTTCGCCGCGAGAATCGCTTCTCTCGACAAACCGGATGTAGCGCCTCCCATGAAAATTTCCCCCACCCGGTTTGTCACCGGTTCCCGCGTGACTCCGTCAAAGAGTTGAAAAACCTTCTCCAGGGGTGCGTTCGCTGCATCCCCCTGTTGCCATCCGGTCAATTTTTCGGCCACCCTATTCATGAACATAATCCGTCCGTTTCGGTCGGTAGCGATGACCCCGTCGCCGATACTCCGAAGCGTCGTCGAGAACCAGACCCCACTCTCCCGCAGTTTCCTCTCCATCATGTGTTTGTACAGCGCCATCTCGATCGTGCTCTGCAGTTCCCGATCGTCGTACGGCTTGAGGATATACCCGTACGGTTCGGTGACTTTGGCCTTTTCCAAGGTATTCTCGTCGGCGTAGGCTGTGAGATATACGACAGGGATGTCGAAACGGGAGCGTATCAATTCGGCTGTCTCAATGCCGTTCAACTCTCCGCGTATGACAATATCCATCATCACCAAATCCGGACGATATGTTTCCGTATGCCTCAACGCTTCTTCGCCAGATGACGCAATCGCAGCGACCGCGTACCCTAAATTCTCCAGGCTTCGCTGAATATCCTCCGCCACAACCCGTTCATCTTCAACGACCAAGATCTTCGCTTTCTGATTCATGAAATGTCCCTTCGGCAACAGGCATTCTTAGACAATCCGACTCACTCCCGGAACGAACGTTAAAGACAATCCTCCATCTTTGTTTCTTTTTTCTTGTTTCTTATTTCTTGTTTCTTGTTTCCTGTTCCTTCTGACTCCAGGATACCGCATTCTGAATTCATATTTCTATTCTCTATGAATGGTTTTCAGAACCTTCTCAACTGTGTTCTTCAATTCAGTATCGTTATACGGCTTCAATAGATACCCAGAAGGTTCGACGCTCTTCGCGCGATCGACAGTTTTCTCATCAGTCAACGTCGTGAGAAAAACGACCGGAATATGAAAGTGAGAACGTATCCTTTCCGCCGCATCTATCCCGTCCAGTTTACCCTGAAGGACGATCTCCATCATCACCAAATCCGGCTTTAAGGATTTCGCTTTCTCGACTGCCTCTTCGCCCGAGGGGACCACGGCCAAAACAGTATATCCAAAACTCTCTAAACATCGGCGGACATCTTCGGCAATGATCCTTTCGGAATCTACAATGAGTATTTTTCCTCTTTGCTTCATGCGCCCCTATACTTTCTTAAATTTTATTTGAAGTTTCGTCCCTGCATCCCGTTCAACGCTGAGCTTGCCCCGGAGTTGATCTTCAACCAAAATCTTCACCAATCGAAATCCCAGCGTATCCGCATCGTGAAAATCCACGCCCTCCGGCAGTCCGGTGCCGTTATCTTTCACAACCACTTCCACTTCATCCTCTCCAACCGACTTGAGTGAAATCTGAATCAAACCCTTTTTCTTCCATGAGGGAGGGAACGCATGCTTGAGAGCGTTGGTGACAAGCTCGTTGACGACGATCCCGCACGGTACGGCCAAGTCGATGCCCAAAGGAACAGCCTCCGCGGCCTTGATTTTGAGCGCGATTCGCTCCGGATCAACCCTGTGCGACCGATAAAGGCCTCTCGTTAAACTCGTGACATAATCCACAAAATCGATCCGCGCCAAGTCCTCGGATTCGTACAATTTCTCATGGACCATGGCCATCGACTGGATCCGTTCCTGGCTCTCCTTTAACATTTCGAGAGCCTGCGTATCCTTCACATAGCGCGATTGCAGGCTGAGCAGACTTTTAATGACCTGAAGATTGTTCCGCACCCGATGGTGAATCTCCTTCAGCATGACGTTCTTTTCTTCCAAAGAGGCTCTGATCTTCTCCTCCGCGCGTATGCGCTCGGTGATGTCCCTAACCATCACGAGGTCAGCGGGCTTGCCCTGATATACGATTACGCCCGCATTCAACTCACTATATACTATACTGCCATCCTTGCGCCGGAGCACTGCCTCGTATACCGGCGGGACATCCTCGCCGGCCATACGCTGCTTATAACGCTCAACCAAGGTAGGACGCTCATCGGGACTGAGGTGATCGATAAAGGGGGTGCCGATAATCTCCTCAACGCTGCTATTCCACATTTCAGCGAGACGCGGGTTGATATATTTGACGATGCCGTCCTGGACAATGACGATACCATCATTGGCTCGCTCTACCAGGTTACGATATTTCTCCTCGCTCTCCTTCAGCGCCTCCTCCGCCTGCTTGCGCACTGTGATGTCTTGAACATGAGAGATGAAGTATTGAGGAGTGCCCTCAGAATCTCGGACCAAAGAGCTTGTAACCAGCCCCCACACCACATGTCCCTGCTTGTGAATGTATCGTTTTTCGAATTCCGTGTTTTCAACTTCACCCGATGATGCTTTCCGGATGAATGTAGGACTGATATCGATATCTTCCGGATGGGCGATGTCATTGACGGTCATACGTTCAAGCTCTTCCTTGCTGTATCCGAAAATTTTACACATCTGTTTGTTGACTCTTTTCAAACGCCCGTTAAGGTCTACTAGGCACATGCCGATATTGGCGTTCTCAAAAGACAGGCGGAAGCGTTCCTCACTCTCCCTTAACGCCGCCTCTGCACGCTTTTGTTCGGTGATGTCCACCACTATCCCTTCAATCTCCGTCAATTGCCCGTTGGCATCGGGGACCAGGGCTGTATTCTCTAGCAGCCATACCAAACTTCCATCCATCCGCCGACCCTCGCTCTCAAAAGCGATCACCGATCCCTTTTCCTGCAAATGGTTAATAAAATTTTGCCGGTCCTCTGCGCTTGAGTACAATTCTACCGTAGGACAGTGCAACATCTCCTCGCGCGAGCCATAGCCGTAAATTTGGACAAAAGCATCGTTGCAGGTAAGCAATTGCCCATGGAGGGTCGAACGATAGACACCCGCCAGGTTGCTATCGAAAAGGTGGCGGTACTTCTCTTCGCTCTCCTGCACCGCCTCCTCCGCCTTCTTACGCTCGGTGATGTCGGTAGCGATATGAATAACCTTCTCAAGATTCCCCTCCTCATCCAGGACAGGGGTACAGGAAACCAAATACGTCCCATCGAATGCCTCCATCTCCATTTCAACAGTCTCCATTTTCCCTGATCGGAGCATCTTCTCCAAAGGGCAGCCGTCCGGCGGTCGATCCCTATCCTTTCCGTGGAAAATCTCATAGCATTTCAGGCCCACAAGTTCCTCTTCGGATTTTCCCGTCGCTTCGAGTGTCACCCGATTGGCTGCGGTAATCCGATGTTCCTTGTCTAAAACAACGGCCGGCTGCCCGATCGCCTGAAAAATGTTCTGCCACTCCTTATTGGCACGGAACAGCGCTTTCTGCGCTTCGCGTTCCTCGGTCTGATCGCGAAACACGAGCACCACGCCGGTGATCTCGCCCTGTGCGTTGCGAATGGGCGCGCCGCTGTCGGCAACGGGATATTCTTTGCCATCTCGGGCGATGAGCAGCGAGTGGTTGGCAAGCCCGACAACCAGACCATCGCGCAACACACGTTCAACCGGATTCTCGACCCTTTGGCGCGTCTCCTCGTTGACGATGCGGAAAACCTCCTCGAGCGGTTTACCGCACGCTTCTTCGTTCTTCCAGCCGATGAGCGCTTCGGCCACCGAATTCAACAACGCAATCCGACCCTTTGCGTCAGTGGCAATGACTGCGTCACCGATGCTGTGCAACGTTGTGCGATAGCGCTCCTCGCTTTCCTTGAGCCTTTTCTCAATCCCGTGCTTGTACATCGCCGTGTCGATGACGCTCTTCAACTCCTGGTCGTGGAACGGCTTGAGGATATACCCGTACGGCTCTGTCTTCTTCGCCCGTTCCAGAGTTCCCTCGTCCGCGTGGGCTGTTAGATAGATGATCGGAATGTCCGACCGCGATCGGATGATCTCCGTGGCTGTCACACCGTCCATTTCTCCCGACAGGAGGATGTCCATCAGGATCAAATCCGGCTTGAGCTCTTCCGCCTTCCGAACAGCCTCCTCACCCGAAGACACGGCCGGCAGTACGGAATACCCCAACTGTTTCAATACGCTCTTGATATCTTCCGCGATGAGAGACTCATCCTCCACCAAAAGAATTCTCACGCTGCCTTCATCGGGACCATTCATCACTTCACCCCCTTGAATGTAATCGTAAATTTCGTCCCCCGACGCCGTTCTACACGGACTTTCCCGCCGAGTTGATCTTCACCCAAAATTTGGACCAGCCGAAGACCCAGCGACTCCGTCTTCTGAAAGTCCATATTCTCGGGAAGACCGACGCCGTTGTCGCTGAC
>JBDRSZ010000342.1:0-2415 GCA_043824415.1 bacterium
AGCGACAAAGACCTGAGCGTTCGGCCGGCCACGGCCTCCATGGCATCGCCCGAGAGCGGGGAAGTGCTCCGGGGAGGTGCAGAACATGTCATCACATGGAACTCGAATCAGACAAACCAGACCGTCACATTGCAGTATTCGACAGACGGCGGAACGAGCTATCCTTATACCATCGCCACGGGCGAAGCCAACGACGGGAGCTACAAATGGTCCGTGCCGAAAATCAACTCGCAGACAGTGCGCGTGAAGATCACGGCCTCCGGTTCCGTGCAGGCAGAAGCGACGAGCGGAGCCTTCGGGATCGATTCCGAGCCGCCCGTCATCGCACTACTCTCCCAGAACGACGGCGCGAAAGTGGAATCCGGAGCGCCCGTAGACATCCGATGGGAAGCGAAGGACAATTTTAGCTTTCCTGACAAAGCTATCAGCCTCTCGTATACGACAGACGGAGGCCAGACCTACAAAGAAATCGCCGCAGGACTCCAGGCCGGTGCGGGCGTCTACACCTGGAACACATCGGCGGACTTGAAAGCATCCACCGCCCAGGTCCGAGCCGTCGTGTCAGACCGTGCAAGCCAGGAATCGGACAACATGTCGGACAAACCCTTTGCCTTGGAAGCCCTGACAGTCGCGCTCACCCGCCCGAACGGAGGCGAGCTCTGGCAGGGAAGCTCCAGACAGACCGTGGAGTGGACGAGCAATTTCAACGTAGGAGAAGTGATCCTTACTTACTCGACAGACGGCGGAGCGACCTATCCCCATATCATCGCTGAGAGCGAGCCCAACGACGGGAAGTACGAATGGACGGTGCCGGGCGTGACGAACACGTCCATCCGAATAAAGGTCACGGTTCAGAACCACGCTACGGTTGCGGACATGAGCGACGCGAATTTCAGCATCGATTACTCAGCGCCCATGGTCAGGATACTCTGGCCCAACGGGGGAGAAGTCTGGGAAGCCGCGGACGCGCACGCGATCCGCTGGGCGGCCAATGACCAATTCGGGTTGGCCAACAACTCCGTGACCATCAAGTACTCCACGGACGGCGGTATGACATTCCCGTATGTCCTCAGCACGAACGAGGCCAACGACAGCAGCTATGTATGGGCCGCGCCTTGGAACCTTTTTTCGGGAAATGTGCGGATTCGCGTGGAGATCCAGGACGAGAACGGCCTCGTCGGTTTTGACGAGAGCGATGCGAACTTCAGCCTTATCAACCCGCCGCCCAACGTGAAGGGACTCCCGGATACGACCTTCCAGAACAGCGGCGCCCTGTATTTTTGTCTGAATCCCTTTGTGACGGATAAGAACGACAGAGTCTCTACGCTCGACTGGTCGTATTGGGTGTCGAACGACTCCGTGCAGGTGGGCGTGAATCAGGATAACAAGTACTGCAGCATCTTTGCGCAGGAATTCAGCGGCACGGTTTCAGTCATCCTGACGGCAACCGATCCGCACGGTTCGACAGATTCAGACACGATGAAAGTGACGGTATCCAGGACGACGACCGACGTGGCAGGAGCTTCGAATGGAATACCGACGGAATTCAGCTTGTCTCAGAACTATCCCAACCCGTTCAACCCTCAGACGACGATTCAGTTTGAGATGCCAAAATCATCGGAAGTTGTGGTTACCATCTACAACATGAACGGGAGGAAGGTGACCGATCTGTTCAGGGGACGGAAGGAAGCGGGGATACACAGCGTGATATGGGAGGCGCTGGATTGTCCTTCTGGGACGTACGTGGTCCGATTCCAGGCTGGGAGTTTTGTGCAGATACGGAAGTGTGTCTTGCTGAAATGAACGATAAAACATAGTCGAATGATTTTTCATGAGAAGGCCGGGTCATCCCGGCCTTTTTTTATATATTCGCCGGATTTCGATTGCTTGTTTGGAAAAAATTTGATATTTTAAATTTGATTTGTCCAGAAAGAAAGGTGTTACGCCATAATGAAAAAGACACTGCTCATCATTAATCAGATGCAAGAAGAGGGATTGTTTGAGAAGTATGCCATTGGAGGGGGGATTGCTGTTCTCTTTTATATCGAACCTCTTGTAACTTTTGATCTTGATGTTTTTATCATCTTACGAGAAGATGAAACAACATTGGTCTCTCTTTCTCCGATTTATAGCTGGCTGAAGAAGAAAAAGTATGAACTCAAGAAAGAGCACATCCTCATCGAGGGTCTGCCGGTTCAATTCATTCCAGCTTATAATGATCTGGTGCGAGAGGCTGTCCTGGATTCTGTTCAAAAAACATATGAAGATGTAGAAACGTTTATCTTCCGCTCGGAATACTTGATTGCGATCATGTTACAAACAGGAAGGCCGAAAGATAAAGAAAGAATACTCAAAATGATGATGGAGGCTGACATTTCGAATGAATTACTTGTTTCGTTTTTAAAGAGACATGAT
>JBDRSZ010000343.1:0-5657 GCA_043824415.1 bacterium
ACAGTATACCGGTCCGAACAATCCTGCAACCATCACCGTAGAAACGGGGGGCATTGTCGAGACGGCGAACTGGAAGACGCAGCATTATCTGACCGTGCGTTCGGTCCGTGGAACGGTGACGGGGGAGGGATGGTACGACAAGGGGGCTTCCGCTTCGTTCTCGGTCACACCGACGACGGTGGCCGGGGGAACGGGCACGAGCTATCTATTTGGGGGCTGGACCGGCACGGGCACGGGTTCTTATACGGGGAGCAATGCGACCCAGTCCGTGGTGATGAACAATCCCATTGCTGAAGATGCGAATTGGAAAACCCAGTACTTCTTGACGACATCGAAGAATCCTGATGCAGGCGGAAACATCCTGCCCAATCCTCCCGGAGTATGGTACGACGGCGGCATGAACGCGAACGTGAGCGCGACCGCGTCGTCCGGGTATGAGTGGGTGATGTGGACAGGGGATCTTTCTGGGAGTGTCAATCCGACGACGGTGTTCATGGATCGTCCGAAGAGCATCACGGCGAATTTCGGCAAGCGGGTGGAGATCACCGTGACGACTGAACCGCCCGGATTGAAATTTATCGCTAATGGATCGACGACTATTTCTCCAAAGACTTTTTCGTGGGTGCAGAACAGCACGCACAATTTGTCGGTAGACTCTCTTCAGACCGACCCGCAAGGCAACAGGTACGCGTACAGCTCTTGGAGCGACGGCGGGATGCGGAGCCATGTGTACACGGTTCCGGGGACGAATCAAACTGTGACGGCCCGCTTTCGCAAGCAATACTACATTTCAATTCAGATCGATCCGGAAGGCGGGGGTACTGTTCAGCCTTTTTCCAGTCCGGGCGGCTGGGCAGTGGCCGGGGATACGTTGAAGTTGACGGCCGTCGGAAACTCGGCCGGCGGATACGGTTTTTCCCATTGGTCGGGGGATACATCCAGCACTACGAATCCTTTGCGATGGGTGGTGAAAGGAGCAAAGAACCTGAAGGTAAATTTCAAGAAGGGACAGGTCATTCTTGCGAGTCTGCCGGCCGGATTGCGTCTGGTGGGTGACGGATTGGAGGCTGTTTCGCCGTCGGTGTATATTTGGTTTGCAGGGGAGACGCATCGGATCGGTGCTGTATCTCCTCAGGGCGACAGTCTTTCGACTTTATACAAGTTTAAATCCTGGAGCGATGGGGGGGCAAGGGAGCACGATGTCACGATTCCAGCGACGGTTCCAGTGACGTACACAGCCACGTTCGATCCATACTATTATCTTCAGGTCAAGTCGGATCACGGAACCCCGGTGGGACAGGGCCTGTGGATTAAGGGCAAGGCCGTCGATGTGGGGGTGGACAGTTTGGCGGAGCAAGAGGGTCAGACGACGCGGTGGAAATTTAAAAGCTGGGTCGGGACAGGAACCGGATCGGTGACAAGCACGAAGCGGTTGATCACAGTGACGATGCAGGCTCCCGTTGTGGAGGAGGCGCAATGGCAGCCTCAGTATCTATTAAATGTTCGTACCGAACCTGTATACACTCCCGGGGCCATCATCGAATTCTCGCCTCCGGGTCCGTGGTACGATCCTGGGACGAATGTCCAATTGAAAGTGACGATCCTCGATCCCAGCACTACTTTCAAGGGGTGGGACGGGGATGTGGGGCCGACGATGAACAATCCGATTTCTGTTGTGATGAATAGGCCGATGGATGTGGTTGCCCGCTTTGAGACTCCCAACCTGCCTCCACAGTTTTTACAGCCTTTGCAGCTGACGCTGTTGGAGGATGAAGAATTTCGACGATCCTTCGAATGGTTGAATCAATACATTCTTGATCCGAATGATCCTTTGGAGTACTTGACCTTTCATTTTACGACAGGGCCGCACATGAGTATCGTTCTAGATAAGATTGCTCGTGAGATACGTATTGTATTGGAGGCGGATTGGAGTGGTGTGGACTCTGTGAAAGTGATGGTGACAGATCCGTACGGTCTGACCGCCTCCGGACTGTTCATCGTTAATGTCCTTCCCGTGAACGACGATCCGGGACCCTTTAATCTTGTCGTTCCACCCTACGATACGGTATTGAACGGGACGGTTGGGCCCATGGCGTTTACATGGGAACGGTCAAAAAATGTCGATCCTGGAGATCGCATCACGTATAGTTTCTATTTCAGTCCATCTCCCTCTTTGTCTGGCCCTGGAACAATCGTCATCGTAGGTCGTGTAGACACCTCGCTCGTGAGCACGATGTGGGTAAACGGAACCTACTACTGGGGTGTTTGGGCCGAGGATTCCTTTCATAAAAAGACGCGGTGCAACACCATTTTCAGGATCAGCTTCCCGACGGACGTCGAAACGGAGGATGAAGGGCTGCCGAGCGAATACGGCCTTTCACAGAATTATCCCAATCCGTTCAATCCCAGTACGACGATTCCGTATTCACTGCCCAAACCGGAAAAGGTGATGATTCAAGTGCTGGACGTGAGGGGGACGGTTATCCGAACTCTGGTCGATGCAATTGTCGATGCAGGGTACCATGAGGTCGTTTGGGACGGCAGGAATACTACGAGCGAACCGCTGCCTTCGGGTGTGTATATCATCCGGTTCAGAGCAGGGAGTTTTGTGCAGCAGAGGAAGATGATGATGCTTCAATGAGTCGTGAATATTCCAAATTTTTTGCATTCATAGAAATGAAAAAGCCCCGACAAAGAGCCGGGGCTTTTTTTACATCGTTTCGTGTTTAATTGATGGCGATAGTCGTTCCAAATGTGAAGACGAGCGCATTGGCTTTGTAAATACCGGCGTAGTTATCGGATATACCCATGTCATCAAATTCGTACTCAGCCGCTGGGACGTCCTTCTTGCCGAAGAGAACGTACTCGCCAGCGAGGTTGAAGGCGACTTTGCCGAGATTCAGACCGATTCCACCCGCGATGACGTAACGGCGGTTGGGATCGAGAATCGTCGGGCTGATGGTTGTGTTGGGGGAGGGAGAAGCAGTCGTATAGAATCCAGCGCGCACGAAGAACTGCGAGGCCTCGTTGTCCACGGCTAAAAATTCCATTCCTGCGCCCGCTTCGATTGTGCTGGACCAGTCTTCTTTCATGGTGATGTCATCATCGCCTTCGGGCTTGATGAGGATGTTGTCCCAAGCGGCCCAGTTCGTCCAGGAAACGTCGGCTGTCAGAGTCAATTTCGGGCTGGCTTTGTAGGCGATGCCTCCGCCGATGGTCATGGGCAGCGGGAGATCGGCCTTGGCTGTTGTCTCTTCCGCGAAATTTTGGCCGCTGAACATGGCCATCAATTCGTCTTTGTTCTGGGTTCCTGTCGGGTCATCATTGTCCGCGAAGACTGCGTCGGGTATGTTCTGGAACGCTGCAATCTTCTGAGCGTCGCCTGCCATGATGAGGGTTTGTGCCAAATCTCCACTGAGCTTCAGGTCCGTGTAGTACTGTCCTGAGAGTCCGACGCTCAATTTTTTAGATAATTCGAAAAGAAGGCCGAAATTGAAACCGTAGGCCGAGCCTGTTCCCTTGAGATTTAATTCGACAGGTATTCTGGCCTGATCCGCGGTCATATTGCCGGGAGGTGTGAATCCGGCTCCTAGTATTCCTGCCTGAAGAGCGTTCCACATTGTGATACCTGGTGCGACTTCTTGAGCCATAGGATTGAACGCCAGTTTCCCCATAATGATGTCCATTTTTCCCCAGATGTAACTTGCACCCACACCGACGGATATTTTGTCTGACAGTTTGAAAGCCGCCGTGGGCTGAATTGCGATGACCTGATGGTCGCTGTAGTGCTCGTTCGCCCGGGAAAATCCTGTCGCATTGCCGTAAGAGGCCGGCAAGTTGATTAAATCCCATTCGGTGCCCAGGCCGAAGGGTGCGTACACGCCCAAACCGACTGTGAACGATTCGCTTGGCATGAAGAACACTCCGAAAGAGGGAACGAAGAAATTCTTCGCCACAGCGTCTTGCTCGGTTGTGATCATGCCCGGGAAAGGCGCTACGGGATAGGCATAGGCCTGAAAGCTTGCTCTGGGCATGATGAGTCCCATAGAACCCCCGATCGTGAACTTGCTGCCGAGTTGGGTAAGTCCTGCGGGATTGTAGAACATGGCGCTCCAGTCGTTGGCAAGACCGCGGAAGCATCTGCCCATAGACAAGTAACGTGCGCCCACTATTCCGATCTGGGTTCCGTTGCTTGCGAATGCGCTGGATATGAGTGCACCACAGAGCAGGGCTGCGATTGCCGTAAATGTGAATTTACGAATCATTTTTTCCTCCTGGATTTGGTTTCATTGTTGCGTCAACATATTCCGAGCTTATTTCGTATGAAAGAGATGAGCCCCTAAGTATTCACCTCCTTTCTTCTGGAAGCTGATATGATAAGACTTTTATTCTTTATTTTAGGATTGATGTTCTCCAATATAACAGAAAAATAGAGATTGTCAACTTTTTTTTACTCTTTCCAGAGTTCTTATTCTTCCTGAAAAACAACTTGAACTGCGGATGGTGATTTCGTATATTACTACATGCAAACAATATGTCCATCGAAAAAAATAGGTCGGAAAATGTTGCGAGCAGGCATGCTGTTCATTGTATGCGGTATTTTTTTATTTTCTTGTTCGACATCGAAGTTTGGATGGAAATCCGAGTCCGAATCCGGAGAAAAGAAGGAGGTCAAGCGGGAGCAGTTGGAAGATTTCGATCCCCTTTCTCTGGACGATGATGATATTGTCGTGCCGGCGGCGAAGAAGAAAGTGGAAACGGATCGTTTGGAGTTGGTTGAACCTGTAAAAGTCCAATCCAAACCGGAGGAGACTGGGAGCGAGACCGTGCAGGGATTCCGAGTGCAGCTTTTGGCGACGAAGGATGAAATTGCAGCGCAGGAGGCGAATAGGAAAGCCATTTTTGCGTTCGAACAAGGTGTGTACTTGACATTCGAAGCACCGTTGTACAGGCTGCGCATCGGGAATTGCAGGACGAGGAAAGAGGCGGAAGAACTGAGGGATGAGGCGATCCGCAGAAGCTTTCGGGATGCCTGGATTGTTCCATCGAAAGTTTTGAGACAAAAGGAGAATGAATATTTTTTTTAAGGGAGAGAATCCTGACCACAAAAATTGGGCGGTGTTCCGAGTATAGGGATACCGCTTTTACTTTGATTGATCTTCATTCCGATTTATCGAGTGGCGATCTTAACGGGGTCGTCAGGGAGATTCCCGTTTTTCACCTTGGAAAAACAGAAAAAAAAGATTAAATTATAGCAAGGTAAGATTCAAGGAGGTCGGTATGTCGGGTCACTCCAAATGGAGTACGATCAAAAGGAAGAAGGAGAAGGCTGATACCGAGCGGGGCAAGCTGTTCACGAAGTTTATCAGAGAGATTACGATGGCAACCAGGCAGGGAGGGGGAGACGAGAGTGCGAATCCCAGATTACGCACGGCCATCGCAGCTGCCAAGGCGGCCAACATGCCTCATGCTAACGTCGAGAAAGCCATTAAAAAAGGAACAGGCGAGTTGCCCGGAGTGGTTTACGAAGAAAAGACGTATGAGGGCTACGGTCCGGGTGGAGTCGCTATTATGATTGATGCGTTGACGGATAATACGAATCGGACAACATCCGAGGTTCGTCACATTTTATCGAAGTATCAGGGCAATATGGGAGA
>JBDRSZ010000344.1:0-5394 GCA_043824415.1 bacterium
TGCCGAGGCGACGTGGACGCAGGGCATGCAGGACTGGGTTGGTTCTCATGTCCGGGCCTTTGAATACTGTAGTGGGCCAGTATTTTTCTTTCAATTCTTCCGCCGATCTTCCGTTTGAGGGGGCTGGAGATCGGATTGAAACCGAGCGGATCTCCGTAATCGGCGATCCACGGCAGCCCGGTCCTCTTTTTGATATCGGCGGCAACCATGTGCCCGACGAAGGGAAGGGCGGATGAGAGAATGAGCCCATATTCTTTCTTCCGCACAAGCGCCCGGCCCATCGCGATGCCGAAGGGCAGCCACTCGAGCGTGGTTTTTGAAAATCCGCGCACGGAATTTTTCATCGAGTGCATCAGATGATAATAAGGCCCGGGAAATGATCTGTACACACCGATCCCGGCGGACAGCTGCCTCAGAAGTCCCGCATCATAATAATTGTCCTTTTCGGATGGGCGAATAGTCAGTACGTCGATATCCCATCCCATCCCGTGAAGACCGTTCAGAAGATTGAGCCAGCGCAGAGCGCGCGGACCGCCAAGCGGCGGAAAGGAATAGGTGCAGAGGAGGATCGAAACCGGTTTTTTCATCGTTTCGAAGGTCGCAGAAGAAAAAGCATATAATGGGCATTCCCATATATTTTTTCGAATCCGTTTTCTTCCATTGTTTTCAGCAATTCCGTCCAGCCGATTTTGTAATAAGGAAAAGAGACATAGTCAAAATCATACTCTTCAAGATATTTTTTCAACTCCTCGAGATGAGATAAATAATCATCCATTAATTCTTTTGGAAGAGACTTACTGGTAGGGCGAAATTGACGGTTCCGGCCAACTCGCACAGCACGCAAAGGGGAGGTATTCCGGGGGAAAAGAGATTCCACCGTTTTCATTTGAGGGACAAGACGGTGATAGACCGAAATCCTCATGTTCCCCCAGACATTGTCCTTAAACGGACGGTAAATTCCCTGGAAGTCGGAGACATCCATTAATATTTTTTCATTGACCTTCAACTGTGTATGGCAAATATACTCGACTTCAAAGTATGAATTAAAAAGCCTGGAGTACTCATTCCTCCAATATTTAAATGCTTGATCTTCCTTGAAAAAAACATAAAAAAGAGAAAATAAAAAAATCCAGACCAAGAGCATTTTTACGATGGACAAATTGGACTTATTGGGCGTCATTCAATTGTTTTCTTTGAAAGAAATACGCCGAGAGTTTGGAAAAGACATAAAAGGCGACGACAAAAACGACATAGAGAAGCATTCTGTTGCCGCTGTCTCCCCAGCCTCTCCTCCATCCGTACCGGTACAGATTTAAGCTGTTAAAAAGAAGAAAGAAGGAAAAAATATAGGAGAGAAAAACGGATTCATATTTAATTTTTTTCAGAAAAAAAGCGACGGCAAAAAGGACAGACAGACCGACCCATAACATTCCCCACCTGCCATCTCTGAGTACATTGATGATCAGATCTCCATATCGTTTAAAAATCATCAGGCCGACCCCCTTGACATAAAGCCCGCGGGTAAAAAGGAGATAAGCCCAACCAGCGGCGAGAGCGAGCAAAACAATCAGCGGAAGATGGGCATTGATAGATGCAAAGACACCTTTCTGACTGAAAAGAAGGTACAACAGCACGCCTAAATACAGACTGATAAATATTCCTATGATGGGAAAACTGTAGCCTGTTCGGATTTCATGAAAATCAAAATCGGACAATAGGAAGGATAATCGAAAAAGCCACAAAAGGCTGATTCCGACCACCGTAGAAACATAGATTATTTTTTCTTTGCTGGGTATGTCATTCCGTGACAGGACAATTATTATAGGAATCAAAAAGAAAAGATTGCTTTCAAGGCGGGATAAAGAAAATCCGATCAGCATAAGGCCTGAAAAAATGGACCAGAATCGAATCTGTGTCAAAAGGCGCATATAAATTCCATACAGGGCAAAAAAAGAAAAGGCGGCGGCAAAAACATTGCAAATAATATAAAACATGTTGAAAATAATGAAAAACCCACTGAGAACAAAGAGCATGGTCAGTGAACTGAATAAAAACGGCTGATTCAAGCGGATTCTCTTTTCTCCGCTGGAGGAATAAATACCGTAAAACATGACAAAAATCAGATTCATCATTAAGAGAGGGAAGAGCGCATACGGGTAGGTGAACCCAAAATAGGGCGCACAGGAGAGAATGACATAGGAAAGAATGCCTTTCGAAGCGAGTAAAGTATTATGAATATGCCCTGTCGTTGCAAGACTTTTACCACCTATTATCAACAGCCATGAATCATTTGAAAGAAATGAAATATTAAAGACCAACAGAACGGATGAAACAATCCCAAACAGAATAAGATAAATCACGATGGAGGAAATGCTCCATTGCGAAAAATTTCTCTTTTTTATATTCATATACAAAACGGCAGCCAGAACAAGAAAATCAATCCCAAGGATTATTGGTTGAAGGGGAGGAATCCCCAGGATAAGGAAAAGAAGGATGATCAAACTCCATAAAATCAAGCCTGAGGGAAAGGCCAAAAGGAGGATAAACGGCTGCCCGATCTCTTTCCTAAAAAGTGAGAGGAAGCTAAATCCCAGGACAAGCAGATAAAGGAGAAAGACAAATTGAAGAATCATTTTTTATTTCAACAAATCGTCGGCCAATTCACGGGAAACAAAAAGATAAAACCGATCATGAGCAAAAACAAAGACATCCTTTGATTCCTCCAAACCAGATAACAAATAATAGGCATAATTCTTTCCAGAAAGACGAAATGCGCGGATGATATCTGTGTTGAACTTTCTGAGTTTCTGATAATCTTCTTCTGACAACAGAAATTGGTAGTCTTTCTTTTCTATTTTTCTGGGATGAATAAAAAAGTAAAAATACAAATCATCGGCCAGTGGATCGGACTTCGGAACGATCAAGCACTTGTTTGACAGCACCTGATGTAGCTTCAAGTAATCATTCATTTTATATTTATAGGAGTCGATTGTATTCTGAACGGCTTCATGAATGGAGGAGTCGTGTTTTCGGACAAGGAGCGGCCCCTCATCATATTCACTCACACGGCTTAAGAGGGGAAATGACGCCATATTAAAAGACATCAGATAAATGATAAAGAGGACGACGTTCCAGAAAAGAAACAGACGAGCCGGCCGCTTTGTAATAAGCATCAATGTGTTTACACAAACAAGAAACAGAGCAAACAAAAGAGTCGGCCATCCCAGGAAATACAGTTTGATTATCTCCAGGATTTCTCTGCTATAGCCTTCCGGTCCCTTTAAATAGAAAAGGACAAAACCCGCCAGAAACAACGCGGTTAACACCAGAAGAAGCTTGGCATAAAATGTGATGCGGTTCAGAGTCATGGGTGCAGCAGGCCCTGTTTCCGGAAACGTGTATAAAATAATATCAAAATCAAAAGGCTCTCCACCATGAACACAATGATGGTCGAATAGGCAATTCCAATCAAGCCGAAACGATAAAAAAGAATAATGTTCAGAGGAATGTTTGTCAGAGCCGTGAGGCTGTAGACAGTCAACAAAGCACTCTCATTGTGTGTCGCTTGAAGGCAAGTCGCGAAAGGAAGAGAAAAAAAGGTGAACGGAAGATAAAACACGAGAATTTTTAATATAGATCCCGAAGCCGCATATTTTTGTTTAAAAAGCAAAAGGACCAGATCTTCGCCAAAATAATAGATAAATACACATCCAAAAAAAACAACGGCAGCTAAACCGACGCCATACAACAAAAGCGTGTGTTTTTTCAATTTGTTTGCCGCAAAATATTTAACGGCAATCGGGAAAAATGCCATTGCAATGACATTTCGAAGCATCAGCCCTTCCCGGCCGATTTCATGCGCCACGCTGTAGAGGCCCACATCGGTCGGAGTGGAGAGAAAAGATATCATGAGGATATCGATGCGAACGGCAAAAGTATTGATAAATCCCATCAGCGAAAAAACAAGGAGAGGCTTCATAATCGATGGATCCAAATTGAATTTGAAATTCCATCGAAATCTCGCAAATTTTCTCGAAACAAAATAATTCAGGCAGAGAACTCCTCCCTTGAAAAAAACATTGACAAGGAGGATAACGCCAACACCGGCACCTAAATACAGAGCTAAAATCGAGAATCCCGCTACAAGAATGCGTGTTAAGACCGAAAAATAGGATAGGTATTCCATCCGCTCCTTTGTCTGATAAATCGCCCCCAGAAATGAATCCAGACCGAAATACATGACCTCCGTGCTGAAGAGGATGATCAAAACCTTGACCTGGGGAGAATAATTGGTGAAAAAGGAGGATACGACACAAAGGACAAATGCGGTGCCGATTAGAAAGAGGCGCAATCCGATCGTTTTTTCCAGAATAGACGGAAGATCAGACTCGGAACGACTCCCTTCCCGGACAACTATTTTTGACAGCCCATTCAGCACAAAAAGATGAAAAAAGGAGACAAAGGCGAATACGGTGGCGTATATCCCGTATTTCTCGGGGCCGAGGAGACGGGCGATAAACAAAAATCCAACAAAACCGATCACCTGTGAGATCAACGTCCCGCCGCTTAAAAAAGCGGCATTCTGAAAACCTTTGACGAAAGGAGTCTGCATGTTATTTCTGACTTGAGGAAAAAGAAGAGAAAAAACGAATGAGCCAATCCGTCAGATTTTCCTTTTCGGAGAGAAGTTTCCGTCTTTTTAACGCCCAGGCTGTTTCCAACTCCTTCTGAGAGAGAAGTTCGCGGATTTTTTCGAGCATGGCGGTGTCCTGCCCCGGTTTAAATCCGTAAGTCAATTCATACCGCCGGTCCATTTCTTCGAGGACGGAAATCCGGCCCACAAAGGAATTGTAGCGGATGGAAGGCACACCCAGGCAGGCCGCTTCCATGGACATCGTTTGTGAATCGGAAAGAATGAGTTTGGCCAAACCTAACACATGATGGATGTCCAGGGGATCGATCTCGAACTGAGTATCCTTCTCAGAACTTCGAACGACCGGATAGGAGGAAATGACCTTTCCCACCTCCAACCAAACCTCTGATGATATCCCCTGTTCTTTCCAGTCATGATGGGCCTGATAGGCTGAATGCCGAACAACAATGTATTGATGGGGTTCAAGCCCGTATTTGTTTTTTATGAGCTGCCGATCGGGCTGGAACACATCCGGATGAAGATAGGCCAGTTCGTGAAAGGAGTTGTGGGTAATCCGTTTTTTCCGCCATTTTGTATAGCGCAGATTTTGAGGAATGATGATTCCGGTAGCGAACGGATAGGTCAATTTCGCAAAAAGGGGAACAATATCGTCATCGTCTTCTTCCAGAATGTATGACCTGACGGAGGAAACGGCGGAAAGGTGGGCGATGGAAACGGATGTCCCGAATGCGAGATCAAAT
>JBDRSZ010000345.1:0-8800 GCA_043824415.1 bacterium
GTAGACTTCAGTTTTAAGTCCGCGGAATGGACCTGCGCTGTTGAAAAAGGCCGAGTCCGTGCCGCCGTTGAAGGTCGGGCCGTTGTCGCTGGAGAAGAAGATGAGGGTGTTGTCGTCGATTCCGAGCTGTTTGAGCAGGGCGAGGATGCGGCCGACATCCCTATCCATTCGCGTCACCATCGCAGCATACGCGGCCCTGGGTGTCGGATGGGGAAGGTAGCCCTTGTCGCCGTTGTACGGCGTTTCGGGAAACGCGCCTTCGTACTCGCGGAGCGAATCGTCCGGGACCTGGAGCGCGGCATGGGGCACTGTCGTGGCGAAGTAGAGAAAGAAGGGATGGGCTTGATTGTTACGAATGAACTGTAACGCTTCCTCCGCCATCCGGTCGGGAGCGTACTGCTTCCCGGCATACTGGGCGTAGGACGCCCTGTCGTACGGGTCTTTTCCCTCGGGCAGCTTCTGGTGCGGGTAGAAATAGTCGTTGCCTTCGAGGATGTGTTTCTCGCCGTTTCTCCACAGATGGGTGGGGTAGTAGTTGTGGGCCACACGCTGGCAGAGATAGCCGTAGAAGTGGTCGAATCCCTGTCTGTTGGGAGGGCCCGTCGAGTCGGGACCGCCCAGACCCCATTTCCCGATGCAGGCCGTCATGTATCCTGCCCGCTGGAGCATTGTCCCGATGGTTTCCGTATCGGGAAGCAGCGGGCGCTGGCCTTCGAGGTTGGGGTCGTGCCAGACGTCGCCCCGCTCGCCCATTTCATCGTTGTCGCGGATGTACGCATGGCCCGTATGCTTTCCCGTCAGGAGTGTACATCGGGAGGGCGCACAGACGGGACTGCCAGAGTAGTGCTGCGTGAACCGCAATCCCTCGGCAGCCATTCCGTCGATGTGGGGCGTTCGGATTTTTTTCTGTCCGTAGCATCCCACTTCGCCGTACCCGAGGTCGTCGGTCAGGACGAAGATGATGTTCGGTTTTGGAGACGGCGATCTCTTTCCGCAAGACACGCTTCCCAGGAACGCCGAAGCCGTGCCCAGAGCAGTGGTCTTCAAGAAAGTCCGTCTTGACTGTTTGGATTCCATGTCATTTCCTCATTCTGCCTTTGATGGACGCTTTTTTTCTCCATAAGATCGACTTCGAAGACGTCTTTCGTCGAGAGATTGACCGCCACGGTTTTGATTTCGAAAGGATCGAGGGAGACGTCGAAGGCTCGGCCGAGAATGGGCAGGTTTACGTTTGTTGTTCGCTTTTTGCCTGTTGGCTCGAAAAGGCGGATGATGAGCCAGTCTTTTTTCTCGGCGAACTTGAGTGCCGTCAGCAAGACTGTACTATCGCTGAGGATGAGGGCCGGCTGAGGCATTCTGCCCTCTCCCGAAGGAGGGCAGCAAAGGGCGATGGGCTGTTCGTTCTTGATGAGGGCTTCGCGGTCGATGCGCGAGAATCGCTCTTCGGCTGTTCCGGCGTTGGTCCAGAAGCGGAAGCATCGTTCCCCCTGGTCGATGCGGGGCGTGAGACGATCCTGGGGAACAATGGGAATATTGTCCGCGACGGGATGTCCTGAATAAGCAGGCGACCGGAGGAGTGAAAGCCGAAGCTCGCCCTGGTAGAAATCAAAGCCGTACGTTCCGTCGTTGATGACGGTCAATCCGTGCTTTTGGTCGGAGGAGACGACGCCGACCCATTTTTGGGCGACACATTCTTCGCCTTCTCGGTTGAAATCTTCCACGCCGTACGCCACTTGTCCCCTGCATCGGCCGTCTGCGAACAGTGTTGGCAGTGCGAGCTTGAGCATGCGGTTTTTCTCGTTCCAGGTGACACGGATTTCCAATTCGATCTCGCTCCCCTTTTTCGGAACTTTGATTCTCTGGGAGAGGAAGGAATGGTTGTACCGGAATAAAGATTCGACGACTGTTCGAATAGGGCCATCCTCGATGATCCGGATGGGCTCCAGCTCTTTTGTCTGGACGCCTGCAAACCAGGCACTCTCTTTCTTCGACATGAGGGTGAAACGACCCGCTTCCTTCCTGAATGAACGGACTTTCATGCCCCACGGATCGGGATCATCTTCGATGACGAGAAGCTGGAAAGATCCGGGTTTTAAAAAGTCCATGTTCCCAACGGTGTATCGATCCATGAGCCCGGTTTCCGCGTTAATGGATACTTCGCAGGTATCGGAAGAAAAAATGAAAGAATTCTCCCATCTTTGTTTTATAATGGGCTTGTCGTTGATGTCGACTTCCCGGATTCTGCAGGAGAATCGGTTCATCTGACTCGGCTTTAAACGAGCACAGAAGACGATTCGCTTCCGCTGGTCGCATGAGATGTTGCTGCTCTCCTTTTCGAGTTGGAGAGCGACTTCGCTGCCGTTTTCGTCCGTGAGCGTGGGAAGCCAGAATGTTTTCGGGTCGAAATTGGGTTCGGGCGGCTGGAATTCGCAGACGACGATTTCTTTCACCGGATAAGGATGGGGGTTGTAGATGAAGACGGGGTATTCTCCCTTCGCAGCAGAAGGCTGGCCGCTGAGGAGGGTGAAGAACGCTCGGGTCTTCAAACGGGAGAGGATTTCCAGGCTGTGATCCATCCGCTGGAGCGCGTAGGCTTCGACTTCCTGGATGGAAGATCCAGGAAGGATGTCGTGGAATTCGCAGAACAGAAGATCCTTCAGGGCTTCGCGGAGAGACTCGCGTGGGTAGTCGAGGAGTCCCTGCAGCGCGGCGTGGGCGGTCATTTTCTCTGTGAGGAAATACGCGTTTTCGAGGAGGCGGTGTTTCTGCTTGACGAGAGCCATAGAGGTGTAGCATCCGACAGCCCAGGGATTCAAATCCTTCGTATGTCTGGAAAGCTGTCCGGCCCTTTTCTTCAGTGCTTGGAAGTACGCTTCGGGCGTGCCGTGCTGGATGCACCAACCGGTCTCTTCCTTGATGAGTTGACGGAGCTGTGTTAGGTCCTCTCTGGAAGGTCCGCCGCCGTGGTTCCCGATTCCCCACAGGAGAAGGCCCATCTCCTGATGGGGATTTTCTGCGGTCCATTTTTCGACTTTCTGCCGGGCCTTTCCCATCATCGAGTTGTAGTGGTGTCGTGCGCGATGGGCGAGGATCTCGGAGCCGTCGTATCCGACCCAGACGAAGTCGTCGGCGGGCAAGTCGAGGAACGCGGCGTCCGGCCGGCAGAAGAGGTACGAATCGTACCCCGATTTTTTTAGGATCTGCACGAGCCCGCGGGAGTGGCCGAAGGGATCGAAGTTGACGGCTGTTTTCGGTACGACGCTGAATTTTTCTTTGAAATAGAGTTTCCCCAACAGAATCTGCCGGATGAAGGATTCCCCGCTGGGCATGTTGCAGTCGGGCTGGAGGAACCACCCGCCCATGATGTGCCACTTTCCGTTCTTCACGAGCTTCTGGATCTTCTTGAAAAGATCGGGTTCGTGTTCTTCCGTCCATTCGTAGGGCAGGGATTCGTTGTGGCAGAAGACGAATCCATCGAATTCTTCGCAGAGTCGGGCGGCCGTGCGGAAGGTTGAGAGGGTTTCGGCCAGTCCTTCTTCCCACTCCCAGAGCCAGACTGGGTCGAGGTGGGCGTTGCAGACGAGGATGAGTGTGTTTGATTTGCGTGCCATAGTCGCCTTCGTTAAAGATCGTCAGAGTGAAAAGTTAATACATCCTTCGGATGAAAGCAAGTCTCATGTCTAATTGAATTGGGTATTTGTTTTTAGGTGTAAAAATTTTCAATGCATTCACAGAATTTTTCTTGATATTTTTACAGGGTTTCTTATATTATCATTGATCCCCAATAGTTACAATAGAAAGCTTTAAATATCAGGCACGTATACTTTAAATCTCAGACATATGCAAGGAGGGTGGAAGATGAATCTGAATATCAAGAAGAGCCTATCGAGAAACATGAAAAGGACAGGTTTTGGTTTAGCAACCCTGCTGAGCGGAGTCCTGCTCTGGAATGCAATGACTGCAAAAGCAGCAGCTCCCCAGGATCTTGAGTCAAGAGTTACCCAGCAGACAACCTTTGAGCATACCTACGGCGGCACAGATTATGATAGTGGCGCCTCTGTCCAGCAGACCTCTGACGGAGGATATATCATTGCAGGAATGACTCGGTCTTTTGGTGCTGGCAAGAATGATGTTTATCTGGTAAAGACTGATGCTGCGGGGGATACTCTCTGGACTCGCACTTTTGGCGGCGCAGAAAATGATGTTGGCTTCTCTGTTCAGCAGACTTCTGATGGCGGGTATATCCTTGCAGGAGCGACTGATTCTTTTGGTGCTGGCGGTAATGATGTTTTTCTTGTGAAGACTGATGCCAATGGGAATAGTCTTTGGACGACACCACGTACCTTTGGCGGCGCAAAAAGCGACTGGGCGCAGTCTGTCCAGCAGGTTTCTGACGGCGGCTATATTATTACTGGAGTGACCCTGTCTTCTGGCGCTGGCAAGAATGATATTTACCTGATAAAGACTGATGCCAGTGGCAATGCTGTTTGGGAGAAGACCTTTGGCGGCGCAGGACTTGATAATGGCTATTCTGTCCAGCAGGTTTCTGACGGCGGATATGTTATTGCAGGAGTAACCCAGTCTTTTGGTGCTGGTACGAGTGATTTTTTTTTGGTGAAGACTGATGCTGATGGGAATGCTGTCTGGAGCCGCACTTTTGGAGGCTCAAAAGATGATACTGGTTGGTCTGTTCAGCAGGCCTCTGATGGCGGATATGTTATTGCAGGAGGGACTAATTCTTTTGGTGCTGGCAAGTGGGATTTTTTTTTGGTGAAGACTGATGCCAGTGGCAATGCTCTTTGGGAGAGGACTTTTGGCGGCGTAGAAGATGATTGTGGATTTTCTGTTCAGCAGGCTTCTGACGGTGGCTATATCATTTCAGGATATACTGCGTCTTCTGGCGCTGGCAAGTATGATGTTTATCTTGTGAAGACTGATGCTGATGGCAACAGCCTCTGGACGCGTACTTTTGGCGGCGCAGAAGATGATATTGGCTGGGCTGTCCGGCAGACATCTGACAAAGGGTACATCATCGCAGGGGACACAGGGTCTTTCGGTGCTGGCAATAATGATGTTTACCTGATAAAGACTGATGCTTCTGGCAGCACTCCTGTTGAAGAGGAGGATCCAGAAAGGATTGATAGTTTCCAGCTTTTCCAGAACTATCCAAACCCATTCAATTTAGAAACAGTCATCGAGTACCAGGTCCCAAAGAAGTCAAGGGTCACTCTCAAGGTCTTTGACATGCTTGGCAGGGAAATCAAAACACTCGTTGACATGGAAGAAGGACCTGGTTATAAGACAGCCCAGTGGGATGGGAGAGATGCTGACAACTCAATAGTGCCTAGCGGTGTCTATATTTACCAGATCAGGGCCAAGGATTTTGTCCAGAGCAAGAAGCTGACTGTAGTGAAATAATTGAAAAATCTTCCGAAGGTTCGATTTCGGATTTGTGCAAGAGAATAATGTTTCTTTATAAGGGAAGGGAACCTTCGGAAGGTTTTCGGAAGGTTAAAGGAAAACAAACAGGAGGGTCAATGGCGATGTGTCGATATCCTTTCATTTCGGTATTGTTCGTCCTCTTATTCCTTTTTTGTAGCTCTCTATTGGCCCAGGTTCCAAAGGATTTTTACAAGAGCGGTTTTCCTGCGAGTACGGGAACGCACGAGCCGGGCGTCAAAGGAAGAGAGGATATCGATTTTTTTACGCCGACGTCGTACTACGACACGGCGTACGACATGCAGGCGGTCTTTCCGTTCGAGAAGGCACCTCGCTTTCGGGTCGAGCGCGTGACCGTGAACGGGAAAGACGTCGGAGATTTCGTGGTGTTCAACAATCACGTGTACCATCGCTTCAAGCTGGCTAAGGGGAAGGATGATCTGGTCATTGCCTGCATGGCGCGATGGGAGTTCGACGCGTCGTACACGGTAGAGGCGTTCGGCAAGACAGAAGACGGAAAAGAAGTCGCGCTATCCGTGACGGCCCGGTCTCCGATCAAGAACGCGGCTTTCCGGATGAAGAACGCGAAGTTCGGCATGCCATATATGATCGCGCAGCTCGATCCGGATGAGGTCGGCTTCACGAACGTCAAAGAGGTTTTCGTGGACGGCCTGCCCGTGAAGCGGTTCGAGTACAGGGCGCACACGCTGTATGTTCCGTTGAACTGGCGGACGAACAGCGTGTATAATGTCACTCTGAAGAGCGGCAGGGAGTCGTATGCGTTCAAAGCCATCGCGCTTCAGCAGAAGATGTCCTTCGGGTATCCGGACGGCAGGTTTCCGTTCTACGATCTCACATACACTTTCAGGAAGGAAGAAGTCCGTCCCTTCACGCTTATGAAAATCTCAGTGAACGGAAGAGAGGTCAGGGATTTTTCCATCTCCGGGATCGACGACGATGGCATCGCTATGGAGGGGTATCAGAGACGGTATCCGCAGTACGGAAAGAAAGTCACGGGCAAGGCTGGCGTTTCCGTGAAAGTCAGGTGCGACTGGACGAAGGATGAAATGTACCGTCTGTCCGTCGAGGGGGAGGACGAGAATGGTCAATCCGTGGTGCTCGAGGCGACGGGGATGGCGGAGGGCCGTTTCGGCTTCTGGAATCCGGATTGGAAGTACTACGCCACCGTCGTCCTGAGGGAGAGCGAGGGCATCCGGCGTGTGCAGGAGCCGGTCCATATCAAAATGGCCCTGTACGCCGACCGCCTGACGGACCCGGCACGGGAAATCCGCGTCGTCGAATTCGATCGGTATGGGATGAATCGACCAGAGGGGCCGTATACCGAAGTCCCTTCTCAGGTGTACCATGTGCACAGGTGGGACGATAAGGCGCTCGTGAGTAAGGAGGAAATCGACGCAGAGAGCAGCGCACGGATCGTCCGCTATCTTCCGACGACGACGCTGGAGGTGGCCTTCTTCGCGGATGTGTATCCGTATTCCGAGAAGGTCTACCTCGTCTTTTACGGGAACCCGCGCGCGAAGCCGCCCGCGTACGTCACCGACATGCGGGTGTCCGGCCCGGAAATCGGGCAGGTCGTAGAGAACGACCAGATGCGGATCGATCTGGATGACAGCAGCGGCGCGATCTTCGGTGTCTTCCTCAAGCAGGGGAAGGACGTGCTCTTTGAGCACAAATTGGAGACGAACGGCGCTGTCCACTGGAATCCCGGGGCGTATTCACCGCCCTATGCGTGGGTGCACGCCTCGGACTGGAAGTCGCCCCACTTCGAGCAGGTGACCGGTCCCGTTTTCCACATGACGGAGCGTTGGGCGCCCCTGCCGCATTTCGATGATGTGATGGTAACGATCACGTACGTTTTCTATGCGGGGAAGCCGTACATCATTTCTTCCTCCATCACGGAAGTGCTGAAGGATTTCTACGGCAAGGCGCTCCGGAATGGGGAGATCGTGTTCAACCATGAAGCGCTCAACACGTTCGCCTATAAGACATTGATGGGCGACATTGAAGAAATTGCCATCGAGACGTCACTGAGGCATCCGGAGCATGTCGTGGATATTCCGTACGACGTCCCCTGGGTGGCCTTCTCGAATCCCGAGAGGAAGATCGGTTTCGGGGCCATCGCGCTGACTTTGGCCAATACGAACACTTATGGCGGGCTGTCGGACGCGGAGCAGCCGTACTACTACGTGGCCAACGGCCCGTGGATCTATTTTTCGAGGGCGTTGAACTATTCGTTCGGGTCGAACAACGCCTCGCGGATGATCCGATGTGCGGCGGGCAGTCTGTACTACGAAAAGACTGCTTTCCTGCCTTTCGTGATGGGGGAGTCGCAGCCGGACAAGTACGGAATGGTGGAGGAATACGACGCGCTCCTCCGGCATCCGCTCCATGCGAGCTACTATCTCGACACGGACAATCGGAACAACACGAGCTGGGTCGTTCCCGTTCTGGTGGAACCGTTCGACGAGGGCGTGGAGGGGGCTGTGGGCAAGAAAGAGCAGAAGGAATAGGAGGTCGTCATGAAGAAGCATGCAAGAATCTTATGCATGGGGTTGCTCTTTTCGTTTGGAGCGCATATGTTACGGGCGCAGCTGAAGTACGGTCCCATCGTGAATCAGGAGAAGGGGAAGCAGTTCCTGAACGACATCATTCTGAATAAGGATTATCCATTCGATTCCAAAAACCTGAAGCGGGTCCTGTTCCTGTCGCCCACGCCGGAGCACCCGTATCATGCCATCGTCATCCCCGTGAAGGATTTCAAGGGCGGGAAGCCCAGCCTGACGAAGCTGACGATCAACGGAGAACATCCCGACATCACTTTCACGTTCGTGGGTGGCGAGTTCCGTTTCGAGAACTGGCTTTCGCGCAAAGCCACGGTCGTGGAGGACATCGTCCTCTTAGCGAAGACGACGTGGCACAACCGGACGAAGTACGACATCCGAGTGGAGATGCGCGCGCCCAAGGTTTTGAATCCGACTTCGGATGATGATTATGTCGTCGTCACGACGCGGCACGAGGCGACCTCGCCAGGCCGGGGCGGAGCGCCCGATGGATGGAAGTACGGGTTCACGGTTCTCCTTTCGGAGGAGTCAGGTTTGGACCGGACGAACGAGCCGGTGAACATCAACCTGCTCGTCCATCAGGACCGTGTGAAGGATTTGGCGAAGGAAGTCCGCGTGATGGAATATCAGTCGGACGACCAGAAGTTCACGGAGATCCCGTCTCAGACGTACAACCACCAGCGATACGAGGGCAGGGGCAGCCCTCCGAGCCAGTGGGGGATTCCGACGGCTTCGTGCGATGTGTTTTTCCTGGCGGACGTGAAAGCGAATGCGAGCAA
>JBDRSZ010000346.1:0-19693 GCA_043824415.1 bacterium
TCTCCCAACAAAATAAAGAAGGACTCCGATCGAATGTCCCTCCGCCTGGAAAAGACGACGGACATCCTGAAGAAAGCCGCATCGGACAAGGGGAAGAGGGTCGTCGTAGGATTCGCGTTGGAGACGGAGGATGGGGAGGCCCGAGCGCGCCGGAAGCTCACGGATAAAAATCTGGATCTGATCTGCCTGAATAATCCTCTGGAAGCGGAGTCCGGATTTGATACGGATACGAACAAGGTCGTACTCATCGACAATGATGGAAGCGAGCCGCTGCCGCTTTTGCCGAAATGGGCGGTTGCGCAGAAGATTCTGGACCGGGTGGAAGGTTTTTTGGTCTGAAGGATTTACCACAGATAGACACGGAACTGCACAGATAAAAAAATGAGACTTTTGAAAAATTGGATAAATCTGAAAAGATAGATGCCGGATCACCTGCCTGCGGTAGGCAGGAGTCCGGCATGACAAGCATGGTAAAGACAATTTTGCGTATATGAACGAGGAACGAGAACGGATGGATGAAGGTTATGGCTTTCCAGAGTGAAGCTGCCGACATTATCGAACAGACGAAAAGATACTTCAGACATCGGGAAGAGATTTTCGGTGGAGAACTGTTTTTTACCCGTTCCGGCGTGCTGGCTGCGGTACAAACGTCCGACGATCGGACACTGGAAGCCTTTCGGGAGTCCATCCAGGATTGCCAAAAGTGTCCTCTTGCGCGTTCGCGAAAACGGTTTGTTTTTGGGTCGGGTCACAGCGCTGCTCGTCTGGTGCTCGTGGGGGAAGCCCCCGGAAGGGACGAAGATCTGCGGGGCGAACCGTTCGTCGGTGCGGCTGGCCAGCTATTAGAAAAGATTTTAGCGGCGATCGGTTTCCGTCGGGACGAGGTATTCATCGGAAACATCCTCAAATGCAGGCCGCCGGACAACCGCGATCCGCTCCCAGAGGAGATCGCGCTCTGCGTGCCCCATCTGAAAAAGCAGATCGACATTATTCGGCCTCGAATCATCCTGACATTGGGAAGGATTGCGGCCCAAGTTCTGATGGAGACCACCGAGTCGCTGACCCAGCTGAGGGGGCGGGTTCATGATTACCTCGGCATCTCGGTATTGGCGACGTATCATCCTGCCGCTCTTCTTCGGAATGCGGAATGGAAGCGTCCTGTGTGGGAGGATGTACAACGATTGCGACGGCTGTACGATGAAATCGTCGGGGATAAACCGAAATGGAATCCACCCAAAAAATGAATAAAAACACAGACTCCTCCAGACCGACTTTTGACCGCGTTCCGCCCCAGGCGCTGGATGCCGAGATGGCCGTCCTGGGATCGATGATGCTGGACAACGATTGTATCGGCAAAGTCGTGGAGATTTTAGAATCGTCTCATTTCTACAAGACGGCTCATCGGAAGATTTTTACCGCTGCAATGGCCCTGTATGAGAAGAACGAGCCGATGGATTTGATCACGCTCTCTGAGGAGTTAAAACGTCGGAAGGAATTGGATGACGTCGGGGGAGCGTATTTTTTAACAGAACTTGCCGAGGGCGTGCCTTCCTCCGCCAACGTGGAGCATCACGCGCGCATCGTCTTGGAGAAGTACCTGATGCGAAAGCTGATCGAGGAGGCGGCAGGAATTGCGAAGGACTGCTATGATGCCGTGGAGGATGTGTACGACATTATCGACCATTCCGAGCAGAGGATATTCGGACTTTCAGAGAAGCGGCTTCGGAGGACGTTCCAGCATATTTCGCCCATCATGCACGAAGCTTTCGAGACGATCGAGAGTTTTCATGAACGGAAGGGAACGGTTACGGGCGTTCCGACTGGATTCGTTAAGTTGGATGAACTGACTTCAGGGTTTCAGAAAGCGGAACTCATCGTCGTGGCCGGGCGGCCTTCGATGGGAAAGACGGCATTCAGTCTGAATATGGCGAGGAGCGTGGCTGTCGATCATAAGATTCCTGTCGGTTTTTTCAGTCTGGAAATGTCGAGCCGTCAAGTGGCGATGCGACTGCTCTGCGCTGAAGCGCGCGTGGACGCGCACGGTGTGCGGACCGGGAAACTGGACGACAAGGAATGGCAAAAGTTGAGCATGTGCGCCGGAGCGTTGACGGAAGCGCCTCTTTACATCGATGACACGCCCGGAATGGGCGTGCTGGAACTGAGGGCAAAGGCGCGGCGCCTGAAAAAGGAAAAAGACGTGGGGCTCGTCATCGTCGATTATCTCCAGCTGATGCAAGGCCCTAGGGGTGCTGAGAGCCGCCAACAGGAGATTTCGATGATTTCTCGCTCGCTCAAGGCTCTGTCGAAGGAACTGGACGTTCCCGTAGTGGCGCTTTCACAGCTTTCACGCGCTGTGGAGGTTCGCGGCGGAGAGCGGCGGCCGATGCTTTCGGATTTAAGAGAATCCGGAGCCATCGAGCAGGACGCGGATGTGGTGCTGTTCATATACAGGCCTGAAGTGTACGGCAAGACGACAGACGGCCATGGAAATCCCCTTGAAGGAAAAGCGGAAGTCGTCATCGGCAAGCAGAGGAACGGGCCTGTGGGCACGGTACATCTCACTTTTGTTAAGAAATGGGCGAAGTTTGAAAATCCGGCGTTCGAGGAAGAATCTGTGAAGGTGCCTTTTTAAACTATAATGAGAAACTCAAATCCGGTCCATTTTAAAAATGGTTGATCAACGGAATGATTTTTAAAAATGAACAATTAATTCCTCTCCCTTACGCGACTGTTGAAAACCGCTTTTACTAAGCTCTTCATGCTGAGCGGAGTCGAAGCATGACCGTAATATCAATAACTTGGAGCCTTCGACTTTGCTCAGGCTGAAGGGTAGACTGGGTTTTTCAACAGTCTCTGCCAAGAGAGAAGTCAGGTGAGGGTTTATAGGATTTGCAGAAATCATGCCCGGTTTAGTCAATCCCCCTGTGTCCCCCTTTTACAAAGGGGGATCGGATTGAAACATGATTTCTGCAAATCCTTAACAAAAGAGAAATTTTAAAAAGCGCCTTCTCGATAGGATCGTGAGTTAAAATTCTTAGATTTATCAAAGTTTAAGTAAGAAATCAACGATGGACGTTATTGCGAAGGAAAAAATATCCAGACCTGCCAATAAGGGCTTTCGGAACCTTCTCCATGCAAAGGGGCGGGACAGGTATCAACGCATGTTCGATAGCATTGTGGAGGAGGCTCAAGCTTACTTAAAGACACTCGACGTGGAACTTCTCCAGCGGGTCTATCGGTTTGCGTGTCGATCCCACAGGCATCAACTGCGAAAGTCGGGCACCCCGTATATCGAACATTGTCTTGAAACGGCCAAGATTTTGACCGAACTGCGGATGGATGCGATAACGATTGCAGCGGGTATTCTTCATGATGTGGTCGAGGATACGGGAATCCGCATGGATGATGTAAGGGAGAAGTTCGGGGCGGAGATCGCTCAACTGGTGGACGGCGTGACGAAGATCAGCGAACTTAAATTCCAGAGTCAGGCTGAGAAACAGGCGGAAAATTTTAGGAAGATGATTCTCTCCATGGCCCAGGATCTAAGGGTGATCATGATTAAATTTGCCGACCGTCTCCACAACATGAGGACGCTCGATTGTCTCCCTCCTAAAAAAGCCGAACGGATCGCATTGGAAACACGCGAAGTGTACGCGCCCCTGGCCCATCGATTTGGAATCGCCCGTATTAAATGGGAGTTGGAGGATCTGTCATTTAAGGTTTTAGATCGACCGGCATACGAAGAACTCGTCCGGGAGGTGGCGGAGAGCAAGGAAGCGCGCGAACGTTATATACGAAAGGTGACTGGACCCATCCGACATGAATTAAACAAGAATGACCTCAAGGTAAAAGTGACGGGGAGAGCCAAAACTCTTTACTCCATCCACCGGAAGATGATGAAGAGAAATCGATCTTTCGAGGACATTAATGATCTCCTGGCCATCCGGATTATCGTTAATAAAGTGGACGAATGTTATTTTGCTTTGGGGGCGATACACACGCTTTTCGCGCCCGTTCATGATCGATTCAAGGACTACATCGCCACGCCGAAATTGAATATGTATCAGTCGTTGCACACGACAGTTGTGGGTCCTGAAGGAAAGATGGTTGAGATTCAGATCCGTACGGAAGAGATGCATCGCGTGTCGGAGATCGGAATTGCAGCCCATTGGAAGTACAAAGAAGGAAGGCATTCTGAGGATGAACTGGACCGTTACAGCGCCTGGCTGAGGGAAATGATCGACTGGCACAAGGACACTCTCGATCCGGAGGAGTACCTGGATATTCTTAAAACGGACCTTTTTATTTCAGAGGTGTTCGTATTCACACCGAAGGGAGAGCTTCTCAAGCTTCCCATCGGTTCGACTCCTGTGGATTTCGCTTTTGCTGTGCATACTGATATCGGCCTGCACTGCATCGGCGCGAAAGTCAACGGCCGTATCGTGCCGTTGAACTCGAAACTCAAGAGCGGTGATTCTGTCGAAATCATCACTTCGTCCAACCAGAGACCGCATCAGGACTGGTTGATATTCATTCGTACTTCCAAGGCAAAGAGCTGTGTTAAAAAATGGTTGAAGGAAATGCAGCTCCGCCAGGCTGTCAAACTTGGAGAAGAAATTCTTACGAAGGGGTTGAAGCGACAACGCATCCGGCACAACAAAAGTCGTATTCAAAAATATGCAGCCGATCACGGAATGGCGAATATCGAACAGCTGTATGCCAAGCTCGGACAAGGGGATATATCCATCCAAAAAATCATGAAGGAGTTGGCTCCGGATCAACCGGCGCTCCATGAAAAGGAGGAGGAAAAGGGGACTCTTTTTCAGCGTTTTGTGACGAGGGCGAGAGGATCTGCGAAGGGAATCCGCGTTCAGGGAATGGATCATTTACTCATTCGTTTTGCGAAGTGCTGTCATCCCGTGCCCGGAGATCCCATCGTCGGTTTCATCACGAAAGGAAGGGGTATTGTCGTCCATCGGAGAGATTGTATGAATGCGCTCAGCTTGACGGAGATGCCGGATAGAAACATCGATGTCGAGTGGGATGTAGACGGCGTCGAGAAGTTTATGGTTTCTCTAAGGATTTTGGCTAACGGGAGGAAGGATTTCCTGAAGGATGTCACGGAGTCTCTTTCAACGATGAAAACGAATATCTTGAAGATTGATATGAATACAGAGAATTCCATCATCACAACGACGATGATCGTGGAAGTGAATGATATTTCACATCTGACGCAGATCATCAGACGGCTGTGTCGGATTCGGGGCGTTTTATCGGTTGAACGTCATAGTGGAACTGAGAATATATGATTCATACCCTATCACTAACCAAAGGAGTTATCGATGAGCAAGATGGTGACGATTACGAAGAAGGATGTGGCCAAGCGCACAGCCAAATTGGTAGACGAGCGCATCTATATCACGGAGAAGATCGTGGATGGTGTTTTTACAGCTCTTCGTCAGTTCATGTCGGAGGCAAATCCTGAGATCCGCATTGAGATTCGTGATTTCGGGGTTTTCGAGGTAAAGAAAACAAAGCCGAAGCCAAAAGCCAGGAATCCGAAGACCGGCGAGATTATCTATGTTCCTGCGAGGCGGAAAACGCATTTCAAGGCAGGCAAGCTGTTGAAAGAAGTTCTGAAGAAACCGTTGACATAAGCAGACATTGTGGGTCGCATTCTCGGTGTGGATTACGGTCGGCGTCGCATCGGCGTGTCGATCAGTGATCCTTTGGGGTTGACCGCGCAGCCTTTCGATACATGGAAGGGTTTAAACCGCGAGGAAGTACTGAAGAAAATCCATACTCTCGTCGAGCAATTGGGAGTGGAGAGAGTCGTCGTGGGTTTTCCTTTGACTCTCAAAGGCGAAGAAGGAACGATGGCTGAAGAAGTGAAACGGTTTGCAACAAAGCTGGAACGTCGGATTCGTATTCCTGTCACGTTATGGGATGAGAGATTGACTTCTGTTGAAGCTCAGCGCATCCTCCATTGGATGGAGGAGAAGCCCAGCAGGAAGAAGGAAAAGATCGATCTGATCGCTTCAGCACTTTTGTTGCAGAACTATTTGGAGTACCGGGAGATGGCGTCGCGTGAACATCATGGGGAGGAGCGTTGAGCCGGCAGGATGCGTTCTATATTCTTTTAACTTCTGTTGGTCTTGTTTTTTCGTTTCCTCCCTTTCCTGTGGGATTCCTTGCGCTTGCGGCGTTGGTTCCCTTTTTTTTCTACCTTCGGGGAAAGCGATTGCGAGATGCCTTCCGCGGGGGCTATGCCGTCGGCCTGCTCTGGGCGTGCGGGATGATCTACTGGATCGGCTGGGCCACGATTATCGGGCTCGTGGGCGCTTTAATTTGGATGCCTATCTCTTTTGCACTTTTTAGCATGTTTCAATCGTGGCTCTGCCGAAAATGGGGCGAGAAATCGCTCATCGCAGCTCCGGTCCTGTGGACGGGAATTGAGATTGTTTTTTCGTGGGGTGAGATGGGATTCACGTGGAATTCGCTGGCGTATACGCAAACGTACACCCCGATTTTGATTCAATCGGCCTCTGTGTTCGGCATGTTTGGCATCACTTTCTGGGTGGTCCTGTTCAATGTGATGCTTTACTTTATCGTTGCACGGGGCTGGAAGTGGAGATATTCACGTTGGGTCACCCTGGGCCTGGGGTTGCTCCTCATCCTACCCGCGGGATACGGATGGAGGATGCTCACCAGGCCTGCACAATCAGCCGCGAAAATTAAAATCTCTTTGGTTCAGGGGAACATCGACCCCTACAGGAAATGGTCGCCCAGCTTCATCGATTCGAACTTTGTCGTTTACGGAAGGCTGACCCGGCAAGCGTCCGCGCAGAAACCGGATCTGATCGTCTGGCCGGAAACAGCGACGCCCTGCTATCTACGATACCGACTTAATTATTTGGGGGAAGTCAAGTCTATGGTGGACAGTATGGGCATTCCGCTTCTGACGGGAGCACCCGATTACGAGTGGGCGGAAGGACGGAAGGCGAAATCGTACAACGCCGCTTTTTTCATCGAACCGCACTCCTGGAAGATCGATTCCTATTATAAAATGCAGCTGGTTCCCTTCAGCGAAAGGGTTCCCCTGGTCGGGAAATTTCCATTTCTGTACGACTTGGCGAGACGGACGGACCTGGACATCGGCGGATTCACTCCTGGGGATTCGGTTGCGGTTTTCAAGTTCATAAAGCAACCCGAAGCGGTGGAGATTCCTTTTGCTGCGATTATCTGTTACGAATCCATTTTCCCCTATCTCGTCCGGAAGTTCGTGAGGGATGGTGCACAGTTTTTATTGGTCATCACGAACGACGGATGGTTTGGGAATACGTCCGGACCGATTCAGCATGCGCAGTACGCCGTTTTCCGCGCCGTAGAGAACCGTGTGTGGATCGCCCGGTGTGCGAATACGGGAATTTCGGAATTTATCGATCCGATGGGGAGGATCCGGGCGAGGACGCGTTTCAATGAAGAAGCCGTTTTAACCGAATCTCTCTCAGCCGGAGGGGGCAATACTTTTTTTACGGCACACGGGGATTGGTTCGTGAATTGCGTCATCGGGTTGAATCTGCTCGTCCTGGGTGTGACACTCATCGTTCGACGGGGGAGGGGCGGCAGTTGAGATTCCTAAGGATTTAAAAAGTCTGATTGGATACTTTCAATGGGCGTTCATCGGCTCATAAAAACCACGACCGGTTTCTGGATAACCATTGCTGTCTTTGTTTGCGGCATGATAGATACAGCAGTCTACGGGCAAAATCGATTCGTCACTCTGAGTACGGCGAAAGCACGTCCGCTGGCCATGGGCGGTGCTTTCTTGTCTGTTGAGGATGACTTGGCCGCCCTGGATTTCAATCCCGCGGGTTTTTCGATGAACGCCCTCAATCGCAAAGCCCAGGTTTCTGTCTTTTTCAATCCCTTGGGACCGATCATGTTGCTGGAAAACCGCAACAGGGTATCGGTATGGGACGTTTCATTAGGATGGGTCGTTCGGGGGATTGCCTTCTCCGTCGGTGGTCTTCATTTCGGCGCACTCCTGGGTGAGGAGGTCATCGCAGACGACGATCGTCTGATGCGATCCTGCTTATGGGATGGTACTGGATACAGCGGACAGCGGAATATGGGTCTTGGCGTTTCACTGTCTCTCGCGTCTCGGGTTTCGCTGGGCATCGCAGGCGATTTGTTCGTCCGTGAGGAAGGAGGCAGAAGAAAATACGAATTGGGATACCGATACGGCATCATCGTCAAGACACGGAATAATTTGGATGTTGGTCTGTGTTTTATCGATTTTCCAAAAGAATATCGAGAGGATCGGATGGCTTTGGAACGATTGGCCGACGAGACGCTGAACATCGGCGTATCGTACGCTCCTTGGAAAGTTTTGACATTGGCCTTGGATGTCCGCAATGTGAGCGATGAGGGGAAGGGAGCTGTTCGTGAGCCGCATGTCGGTTTTGAAATCATCCCTTGGCAACATCTCACTTTGAGAGGCGGCTACTACAGAGATTGGAAAGAAAAGAGCGATACCTACTCTGCCGGTCTGGGCCTGTTCGATTGGAATTTAACGCTTTCTGAGAATCGCCGATTCTCCCATGCGACGTTTGCAGTGAACACGACGGTTGTCTGGCAGAAGGTGGGAGGACTCGTGAATCGCTGGTTTTTTCTTTCGTGTGTGCTGAGGATTTGAGGGGGAACTCTTTTCAAAAGTTAAAGTTTTAAAGTCAACAGTCGGCTTATATGGTATGGGGAGTGGGTAATCAGAGTAGGAGACCTGATGGAAAATATTCGGAGAGTTGTTGTTAGATTTCTTCTTGTCATTTTGGCATCGGTGAGTGTCTCTTTTGTGGGTTGTCACAGAGAACGCGTAAACCTCAGGGAAATGACTCCAGATGAGCAGTTCGAATATGCGAAACGCATATTCGATAAAAAGGATTATGACAAGGCAAAATTGCAGTTTTCGATTGTCGTGATGAACAATCCCGGCGGTTTGATTATTGAGAAAGCCCAGTTTTATTTGGCGGAGTCTTACTTTTTTCTGAAGGAATATATTTTGGCCGTAGAGGAGTACGAGAAACTCATCCGCAGCTTTCCCCAGAGTTCTTTCGTGGACGATGCATATTACAAAATTGGGATGTGCTATTACGAATTGTCCCCCTCATCAGCCTTGGATCAGGAGTACACGCTGAAGGCGATTTCCCGCTTCCAGCTGTTTCTCGAAGATTATCCTGATTCCGACTTGAGGCCAGAAGTTGAGAAGCGATTGATGGAATGCCGGACGAAGTTGGCAAAGAAGGAGTATAAGTCGGGTGAACTCTACCGAAAGATGAGCTATTACTCTGCTGCCATTATCTCGTTCAACGAAGTATTGGAGAAATATTACGATACGGAGTACGCCGACGATGCGCTCTACTGGAAAGGAGAATGTCATCGGAGGTTGAAGAACTGGGCAGAAGCGGAAAAAGCTTTTCAGGAATTAGCAACAAGGTACGCGCAGAGCAAATGGGTTCAAAAGACCGAAGGAAAACTTCAGGAAGTGAGGAGGGAACTGGAAAAATCGAAAAACGTCACTGAGAAACCCGATGAGTAGATGAGAACTGGACTTTTTGGCGGAACATTTGATCCGATCCACATGGGTCATCTTTTCGTGGCAGAGACGGTGCGGAATGATTTCGACTTAGACCGCATTCTTTTTATTCCCGCGGCAATCCCTCCGAACAAGGTCGGACTGACTTTTTCACCCCCAGAGGTGAGGATGAAGATGACCGCTTTGGCAATCGAGAAGAATCCCCATTTTCAAGTATCGGATATAGAGGTCCGCATGGGTGGCATTTCGTACACCATCGATACGATCCGTCGGCTTAAAGCGTCGGAAGCATGGCAGGAAGATGAACTCTTTCTGCTTATCGGATCCGACAGTCTTCTCGACCTGAGGACATGGAAGGATCCAGAGGCACTGTTAGAAGAGATTCAGGTTCTTGTTGTGAAAAGGCCCGGATTCGAACTCGAGATGGTTGATTTAGCTTTCAGAGATCGGTTCGAACTCATACAAACGCCGCTGGTGACTATATCCTCGACGGAGATTCGGGAGCGCATTCGGTCGGGAAAATCGATTCGATATTGGGTCCCTGATGTCGTTGAAAAGTACATCCACAGGAAGGGGCTTTACCGATAATGGCAGCCAGGTTTTTGGCGTGGATCGGACGCGGATTTCTTTCTTTTTGTAAAGAGATTGGCAGGCACTCAATCCTGCTGTATCGCATTTTTGGGTGCACACAATACGTTGTCCGCGATAGACGGCTCATCCTGGACCAAATGCTCGGGATCGGCGTACACTCGCTTCCGCTTGTCACGGTCGTGAGTATTTTTACGGGGGCTGTCGCTTCCTGGCAGGCTGCTTATCAGTTCGAGGGTGTGATCGCCGGGGGACTGTCGATGGATTTTTTAGGCTCGTCCGTGAGTGCGGCAATTCTGATCGAGCTATCCCCCGTCTTGGCGGGCATCGTCATTGCCGGAAGGGTGGGTGCGTCCATCGCAGCGGAGCTTGGGACGATGCGCGTGACCGAGCAGATCGATGCTTTGGAAACCCTGGCCATCGATCCAACCCGATTTTTGGCCGCTCCGCGTTTCGTGGCCGGATGGACGATGCTTCCTATCCTTGTGATTTATGCCAGCTTCATCGCGCATTTGGGCGCGTATATGGTGGCTCACTATCTATTGGATATTTCCACAGCAACGTTTTTCGGGAGTGTCCAGCGTCATTTTTTGGCGTACAATGTTTTTTCAGGATTGGTGAAAGCCCTCGTATTCGGAGGCGGAACAGCGCTCATCGGATGTTCCATCGGGTTTCAGACAGAGGGCGGTGCTGAGGGTGTGGGCAAGGCCACGATTAAGGCTTTCGTATTTTCGTCGGCTTTTATCCTGATTGCAGATTACATTTTAGCAATGATTCTCTTTTAGACAATGATTGAGATCGAACACCTAAAAAAGTCGTTCAACGGGAAGACGGTGCTCCGCGGTGTCGATTTGAAGATAGGAGACGGGGAAACCGTCGTGATCGTGGGGTGCAGCGGATGCGGGAAGACGGTGCTGCTGAAGTCGATCATCGGACTCGTCACCCCCGATACGGGCCGCATCCTCGTTGACGGCGAAGATGTGATGCAGATGGATCGGAAAACTCTTTTCCGTGTGCGAAAAAAATTTGGGATGCTCTTTCAGGGCGCGGCTCTCTTCGATTCCATGACTGTGGAAGAAAATATTGGTCTGGCGCTAAGGGAGCATACGGATCTTCCGGAGGATGAAATCCGAAGCCGTATCCGTGAAAAACTGAAAGTCGTTGGCCTCCCCGGGATCGAAAAGAAAAAACCGGCGGAGCTGTCTGGGGGAATGAAGAAACGCGTGGGACTGGCGAGAGCTCTCATCATGGATCCGAGGTTTGTGCTGTTCGATGAGCCGACGACGGGATTGGATCCGGTGATGGCCGACGCCATCAACAATCTCATTATTGAAACGAATCGGGACATGCAAATCACGTCGGTCGTAGTGACGCACGACATGTCGAGCGCGTTTAAAATCGGCGACCGCATTGCGATGCTTTGCGACGGGAATATCGTCTTTGAAGGCACTCCCGCCGAGTTTCAGAAAAGCGACAAAAAGGTCGTGAGACGTTTCGTGGAGGGAAGGGCGGAGTGAGGATTGGACATTTTTCATGCTGAGCGACCACCTGCTTCGGGCAGGGAAGAATTATTATACTCAACACAAAGTGGTTTTCGGATTTTTATCGGAGACCTCACCGAAATCCTCTCCTTGAAAAAAGGAGAGGACCACATTGTGAAATCCGAAAACCACTTTGGTTCGACTATATCATATTAATGACTTGGAGGCTTCGGCCTCGTTCAAGCTGAAGGCCTGATCGGATTTTATACAGTCTCTCAAGAGGGTTATCCGTAAATCGTGAAAAAGATACGGTCGAAATACGTCTGTCAATCATGCGGGTACGAGTCTCCGAGATGGATGGGAAAGTGTCCGGAGTGCGGCGGATGGAATTGTTTCGTCGAAGAGATTATCGAACGAAAAAGCGAGAAGCATTCCCGTTCCGTGAGTGCGGCGGGTCGTCCCATCCCGTTATCGGAGATTCCGGGAATCGAGGAAGAACGCGTGAAGACGGGTATAGGGGAGTTCGACAGGGTCTTGGGCGGGGGGATCGTCACAGGGTCTGTACTTCTCCTGGCGGGAGCGCCCGGAATGGGGAAATCGACGTTGCTCCTTCAAGTGGGCGCGGCGCTGGCAGAACGCGGGAAGAAGATTCTGTACGTATCGGGCGAGGAATCCTTGCGCCAGATCAAGATGCGGGCAGACCGACTGTCCGTGCGTTCAGCATCGTTCATGCTCCTCTCGGAAACGAACGTGGACAGAATCGCGGAGGTCGTGAGGGAGGAGAAACCCGATTTGGTCATCGTAGATTCGATACAGACCGTGTACAGCATGGAATTGGAGAGTCTTCCGGGCAACGTGAGCCAGGTGCGAACCTGCGGCCATGCGCTCACTTCGACGGCAAAAGAGACGCAGGTCCCCATCTTTCTCGTAGGGCATGTGACGAAAGACGGGAGTATTGCGGGTCCGCGAGTCTTAGAACATCTGGTGGATGGTCTGCTCCTGCTGGAGGGCGACGAACAGCACGTCTACCGGCTTCTCCGTGCAGTGAAGAACCGATTCGGGTCGACGAACGAGGTCGGCATTTTCGAAATGACGGACGGGGGCGTTTTGGAAGTAGAGAATCCTTCGGAGCATCTCATCGCTCAGAGAAGGAAAGACGTCTCCGGGACGGTCGTCACAGTGAGTTTAGAGGGGACGCGTCCCCTCCTGGTGGAAGTGCAGGCGCTCGTCGCGCCGACGAGCTACGGCATCCCCCAGAGGACAGCTACGGGTATCGATTCCCGCCGCCTTTCGATTCTCCTGGCCGTTTTGGAGAAGCGGCTGGGGCTCAAGCTGGGTACGCAGGATGTTTTCGTGAATGCTGTGGGGGGTCTGCGCCTGACCGAGCCGGGAGTGGACCTGGCTGCGGCTTTGGCCATCGTTTCGAGTTACAGGGAAAAACCGATCGGAGGAGAAATCGCAGCGGTGGGCGAAGTGGGGCTGACGGGTGAGGTACGGAGCATTTCCCAGGTGGAGAAGCGGGTCGCGGAAGCTGAACGCCTGGGTTTCCGCTGTTTGATCCTTCCGAAGCTCAACCTGAAACGCCTGCGGAGGAAATCAAAGATCGCACTGGAGGGCGTTGAGTCCGTGTCGGAAGCGGTGAAAATGCTATAAACCCTCACCTGGCCTCTCCCTTGGAAAGGGAGAGGAATCGATTGTTCGTTTTTTGAAAATCGCTTTCTCGAGGAGACAGGGTTGTTAAATTCTCAAATTTGGCAAAGTCCAACTTTTAAAGAAGATGTTCAGACTGGAAAATACGGATAAGTCGACGAAGGCCCGGGCGGGCGTTCTGAGAACACCTCACGGCCGCGTGCAGACGCCCGTCTTCATGCCCGTCGGGACGCAGGGAACGGTGAAAGCGGTTTCGCCACACGAACTCGAGGCGCTGGGGGCTAAAATTATTTTAGGAAACGCCTATCATCTCTTTTTGAGGCCGGGAGACAGCGTGATCAGAGAAGCGGGAGGCCTCCATCAATTTTCAGGATGGCCGTTCCCCATGCTGACGGACAGCGGAGGATACCAGGTGTTCAGTCTGGCAACGCTCCGAAAGATTACGAATGACGGTATCGAGTTTCAATCCCATCTGGACGGTTCCACACACGCGTTCACGCCCGAACGGGTTGTGGATATCCAGAGGAACATAGGGGCGGATGTGATGATGGTGTTAGATGAATGTACGGCGTATCCAAGTTCGTACGAAGCCGCCATGAAGGCCAACGACCGCACGATGCAATGGGCGGAACGGTGCCTGGAGCGCTTTCGCGCATCAGGTCCGCCGGCGGGAAAACGGCAGGCCATTTTCGGCATTGTTCAGGGGAGCACCTATGAATTCATCCGGAAGGTCAGTGCGGAACGGCTGACGGAAATGGGTTTCGACGGGTACGGAATCGGCGGTTTGGCTGTGGGGGAGCCCGGGTCCGCGATGCTCGAAATGACGGATCTGTGCACGGAACTGCTTCCGCCGGAACGTCCGCGGTACCTGATGGGGGTTGGCAAGCCGGAGGATATCGTACAGGCGATCGGATTGGGCGTGGATATGTTTGACTGTGTTATTCCCACGCGGAACGGTCGGAACGGGACTGTTTATACGTGGGAGGGCAAGTTGAATGTGAGGAATCGGATTTTCGAGGATGATTTTTCACCCATAGATGGGACGTGCGGATGCTATGCGTGTCAGCATTTTTCCAGGGCCTATATCCGGCATCTCTTCCATGCTGGAGAAATTTTAGGACTCCGTCTGGCGACGATTCACAACCTGCATTTCTACATGGAACTGGTCAGGAAGGCGAGGCAATCGATCTTGGAGGAACGATTCGAAGAATGGAGAAACGAATTTTTTCGTAAATATGTCATGGATGCAGAAGAAACCTGTACACTAAAAGAAGGAGGATGAAGTGATTTCAACATTGTTGTTCATGGGCGGAACGGGCAGCGGCGGAGGTAAGGGCGCCAATCCGTTACTGACATTTTTGCCGTTTATTGCGATCATCTTTGTGATGTATTTTTTAATGATCCGGCCCCAAGCCAAGAAACAGAAAGAGCATAAGGCGATGCTCGAAAAATTGGAGAAGGGAGACAAGGTTCTCACTTCGGGCGGCATCATCGGGACGATTGCCGGCGTGAAGGAGAATGAAGGCCTGCTCATCGTAAAGATTGCGGACAACGTGAAAGTCGAGCTATCGAAGAGTTCGGTTGCTCAGGTTCTAAAAAAGAGGTCAGAATAGGCTGAACCATGCGAATCGTGTTTATGGGGACTCCCGAGTTTGCCGTTCCGAGTCTTAGGAAACTGACAGAGAGTCCACATGACATCGTCGGTGTCGTCACACAGCCGGATCGCCCCAAAGGACGGGGACTCAGCGTGGCCGCTTCTGCATTAAAGCGGGAAGCTGAAAGACTTCACATCCCGATTTATCAACCGGAGGATTTGAGCCATCCGGAATTCCTCGCATCGCTTAATGCATGGCGCGGGGATTGCTTTGTCGTCGTCGGATTTCGGATTCTGCCGGCCGAGGTTTTCGAAATGCCGGAGAAGGGAACAGTCAATCTCCACGCTTCTCTCCTCCCGAAATACCGAGGAGCGGCGCCCATCCAGTGGGCGCTCATCCGAGGCGAGAAAAAAACGGGCGTGACGACTTTCTTTATCGACCAGAAGGTGGATACGGGCGATCTTATCCTGCAGGACGAGCTCTCTATCGGTTCGGAAGAGACTGCGGGGGAACTCCACGACCGGCTGGCCGTTCTGGGAGCCGATCTCATCGTGAGGACGATGGATCTCGTCGAGCAGGGCCGTGCAGAGCGGATTCCACAAAAGGGCATTCCGACTCGGGCGCCGAAGATTCTGCCCGAACACTGCGAGATCCTCTGGAACAACAACGCAGAGGACATCGTCAATCTAATCAGGGGTTTGTCGCCCATCCCGGGCGCTTTCACATTTTGGGAGGGGAAGAGGTTGAAGATTTTTCACGCGTCGGCCGCAGACAGATCGATGAACCGGCCGAGCTCCCCGGGACGGGTTGTCGATACCTCGGAAGAGCGCTTGATCGTGGAGACGGATGATGGTGCGGTGTCCATTCAAGAAATCCAAATCGAAGGGAAGAGGAGGATGAAAATCGGTGAGTTTCTGCGCGGGTACGGGATGCGCAGGAGCGCTGTCTTGGGCATTACGGAAGAGAAGTGAGGGTGGAGATCGATGATCGGGCAAACCGATCCCCGCCGGCTGGCAGGGTCGATTATTGAGCGTATTTTTCGCTCTCAGAGCTATGCAGATATTCTGTTGGACAATGCGCTCAAGGAAGTTTCCTTTTCTTCCTTAGACCGCGCATTCACTTCGGAGCTGGTATACGGAGTGCTCCGATGGCTGAAACGGCTGGATTGGATCCTTCAGCAGACGTACGACGGCGACTGGTCGCGTGTCCCATCCATCATCCAGAGGACGTTGGAAGTGGGGCTCTATCAGCTTCTGTTCCTGGATAAGGTTCCTGATTACGCGGCGGTCGATGAAGCTGTTAAAATCGCTGTGATTGAGAAGGGGGTTGTCTGGGGTCGTACGGTGAATTATATTCTCAGACAAATCCTCCGTCGTCCTGAATCGCAAAAACCTCCTGTGCTGGGAAAGGACCCTGTGCCGTCGCTTTCAATCAAGTGGTCGCACCCCGAGTGGCTCGTCAGGAGATGGGTTGATACTCTGGGCATCGAGAGGACTGAGTCCCTGTGTGAAGCGAATAATGTGAGACCGAAGGTTTCGATTCGGGTAAACCGAATCCTGGCTGATCGAAGGAAGGTACAGAAGGTATTACGGGAGGAGGGCATCGAAACAGAGCCTTCGAGTTTACTGGATGAATACTTGATCGCTGAGAAAGTCGGCGACCTGAATGCGTCGAATTTGTTCGGGAAGGGTTTTTTTTCTATACAGGATGAAAGCGCGGGACTCGTGGGCAGACTGTTGGATCCAAAGCCCGGCGAATGGATCTTTGACTTAGCGGCGGCGCCCGGCGGGAAAGCAACGCACATGGCCGAACTGAGCATGGACGGCGCGTTCATTCTTGCTGCGGATGTGCATTTGAGCCGGATGCGGAAAGTCATGGAGAACGTCAGCCGGCTTGGATTGCGGAATGTCTTTCCTTTAGTGACGGATGGTCGAAAGATGGCAGCCCGCTCCGCCGATAAAGTGCTTGTGGATGCTCCGTGCTCCGGGTTGGGAGTCATTCGCCGGAGGGGCGATCTCCGCTGGCGGAGGAAGGCGAACGATCTTCCGAAGCTCGTTTCACTCCAAAAGGCGCTTTTGGAGGAGGCGGGAAGGCTGATCCGTAAAGGAGGCGTTCTGATCTACAGTACGTGCACGGTTTTGCCCGAAGAGAATGAAGACGTGGTTCAATATTTCATGGAGAAGCATAAACATTTTATAGTTGAGGATGCGCGTCGATTCGTCGATCCTTCAGTCGTTTCCGAAGGAGGATTCGTGGAAACATGGCCGGATCGCCACGGGATCGACGGTTCGTTCGCTGTTCGCTTGAAAAGAGTGAAATGAGGTGTGGATGAATCGTTTGAAGGAATGGATCAAGGGACATCGGACTGTGTTGTTGGGTTTGGGATCAACATTTTTGATGATTGTCGTTATCGTCGTCCTTGCAGACTGGGTCGTCCTGCCTTTGTACACGCATCAGGGAGAAGAAGTGGAACTCTCAGACGTGACGGAGAGATCCTTCACAGAGGCGGAGGAAATTCTCCGATCTCAGGGATTTCGGATCATCAAGGAAGGAGAAAAGTACGACGCGACCTATCCGGAGAGCACTGTCGTTTTTCAGAATCCCGCGCCGTATTCGAGAGTCAAGCGGGGAAGACGAATCTATGTCACCTTGAGCGCGGGGGAAAGGATGGTTGAAGTCCCGCGCGTCATCGGGATGTCCGAGCGGGATGCGGAATTTCTCCTTAAGCAGACGGGTCTTGAGTTGGGCGAGGTATTCTACGAGTATGTCGGGTATCCTCCAAGCGGTGTGGTGTACAATCAGTCGATTCTCGCGGGAACCGAAGTCGTCGAACACAGCACCGTAGACATCACAGTGAGCAGGGGACGGATGCCCGATCGGTTCTTAGTGCCCGATGTCGTGGGAAAGAGCTTAGAGATAGCGAGGAGACTGCTGATGCAGTCCGGGCTGACGGTCGGATATGTCACATACGAGAGTCGGAAAGATCTTGTGCCGGATACGGTCTTGGAACAGTCGGTCATGCCTGGGGAAGAAGTTGAGCAGGGTCGGTCCATCGATCTTGTCGTCAGCATGCTGGAGGAGAGCGCTTGGGACGAGTAGCCATTTATCCTTCCATCCTTTCGGCGGACTTCTCCAGACTCGCGGAGGAGATCGCCGTTGTGGAGAAGGCCGGGGCGGACGGAATTCACTTGGACATCATGGACGGTCATTTCGTTCCGAACATTTCTTTCGGCCCGCCGGTCGTGCGCTCGCTGCGGAGAGTGACGGTGCTTCCCCTGTGGGTTCATCTGATGATCGAGAAGCCGTCGAAGTATCTTGAAGCGTTCAAGGAGTGCGGAGTTCAGGGAATCACCGTCCATGCGGAGGTTCCGGAGGATTTGGAATCGCTATCATCGACTATTCATAGACTGGGTCTTGAGGCAGGCATTTCCATCAATCCGGGAACGCGTTTGGATGCGATTGATGAAGTCTCAGACTGTTTCGAACGGGTTTTGGTCATGACTGTCGAACCCGGATTCGGAGGCCAAGCTTTCATGCCCGATCCGTTGGAAAAGATCCGCGTTCTCAAACAGAATATACGGTCACGGCGGAAGCCCCTTCTGATCGAAGTGGACGGCGGCGTGGATCGAACGACCGCTCCGCGCATCGTGGAAGCGGGAACGGATGTGCTCATCGTCGGGTCCGCGATTTTCGGCGCGGATGATCCGGCATCCGAGCTGAAGGCGATTCGTGAGGCTGCGGAGGGTATGTCTATTCATTCTCTATAGTGGCATAAGAATGAATTGTATTGGTTAACCTTCCTACACCACAGCCTAAAAAAGAAAAGGAAGGTCATTGATGGCACGAAGAAAGAAAAACGAATCCAAGCGCCCGATTGAAACCTACGAACACAAGGACAAGCAGCGCGTCAATAATCCACCCGTCGGGCTGGTGACGCCGGAGACCGACCCCGACGCCGGGCAGCAGAAACAGACTTACGCCTACGACCCGCACCTGGACCCGCAACTGCAATGGGCGGGCAAGGCGGAGCATACCTCCTTCGAGGTGCCCACCGTCTCGCTGCACGTCCACGAGCGCATCGACCCGCGCACCATCATCGAAGCGGTACGGAAGCACAATGGCAAGAGCAGAGAGGTGCAACTGCCGCTTTTTGAGCTCGAGCGCCAGGAACCCCTGCGCCAAGCCATAGAGTTCTATAAGCACGCCCACGGCTGGTCAAACCGCCTCATCGCCGGCGACAGTTTACTGGTGATGAACTCTCTGCTGGAAAAGGAGGGCCTGGCGGGCAAGGTGCAGATGATCTATCTCGACCCGCCCTACGGCATTAAGTACGGCTCCAACTTTCAGCCCTTCGTCAACAAACGCGACGTGAAGGACGGCAAGGACGAAGACCTGACCGCCGAACCGGAGCAAATCCGCGCCTTCCGCGACACCTGGGAACTGGGCATCCACTCCTATCTGACCTACCTGCGCGACCGCATGCTGCTGGCCCGTGAGCTGCTGACCGAGAGCGGCAGCGTGTTCGTGCAGATCAGCGATGAGAATGTCCACCATGCGCGAGAGTTGATGGATGATGTGTTTGTGGTATCAAATTGTTGTGGGCTGATCGCATTTCAGAAAACTGGCGGCTTTGCACCTACATTGCTTTCGTCAGTTTATGATTATCTTGTCGGGTATGCTAAGGACAAGCAGAAGGTTAAGTATCGCAAGTTGTTTAGATACCGAAGCCAGGCCATGATTGATAGCGGCTATGCGTGGATTGAAGTAGATAGTAGCGAAAGAAG
>JBDRSZ010000347.1:0-2314 GCA_043824415.1 bacterium
TCGATACTTCCAAACTCAATTGGTAGATGTTTTCAAAGAACAAATCAGATTAGTATTTCCTTATATGTTTGCCTTAAAAAAACACAAACGTGGTACGCTACCATTGAAAAAAAGCAACACAATTTTGGTACGCTTCCAAAATTTCGTACGTCGATTTTTAATCGATAGTCGCAGGCTTCAACGTCCAGAGCTGACACCGCGTCAGTTCCACAATATGACTCATATCCAAATCGGGACGGTGAACGATCCAGCCCTTGTTGCCTTCGACCTCTTCGATGATCGCTTCCTCATTCGTCTTGGGATATGCATCGAAAGCGCGTACCGAATATTCAGCAGCCTTACGACCGGAGTGTAAATCTTGATACGCCCTGCTAAAAAGATCGAACAAAGAGCCGGTCCCGATACACCAGCCATTTATTTTCAGCGATGAGGGGAGCTTTCCATGATCCTCAATGTAACGATTTGCCTCCTGTGCCAGTTCGCAAACCTGTTCAAATGCAATTTTAGAGATTTCAGGTTCCGCTGGCGGCATCTCTATCGGACCGAGCGGGCTGATTTTTGTCAGCCTTTTCGGTAATGAACCCTTGCTCTGATATTGGATGAGCGATTCAATGAATCCGGCAAACGCCTCGGCCGCAGAAAAATAATCATCGAGGCCGATCGCATTCTCATCCGCCGTCCTTTGAGCGATCCGGCTGAGATCCTCCGCCGTGATGTCCTTTCTTTGCTTTGAATACAGGTCCATCACATGACGATACGTCGTGACCTCGATATCATCCCGATCCTTGAGAAACCGCATCAACCGGCGGAAGTTCTTCTTGGCCGTTTCCATGCTCTCCAGCGGGCGCAAATCCGGGATGCGCCACTGTCCGGAATCTGGATTAACGCCGTAGTAAAAGCTGTAGTCCCAGAATTGTTCAGTCCGTATTTTACACGGATGACAAGCAAAAACAGTGACGACATCCAGTCCTTCGATAAGCTTCGGAAACTGGACCTTTAAACTGTCAAAAAACGGCTCGAACAAATCATCCCTGTAATAGAGATTATCGAACCCTGCAATCTCGCCATGAAAATTCAGCGCGTTGCAGAACCAAACAGCGTTCTTCTTCGGAAGATGGACCGGCGAATACACAAATCCAGCCTTCATCTTCCCAAGAGCGCCGACAAGCTGCGGCCCGTACGACCCTCCGTGTTTGGCAAGGATGCTAATCGGCCTCTGAAAAATGCGCTCCAAGTCCTTGAATCCTGCGGACTCGTTCTCCATCATTTCACGCACGCCCTCGTCCCAGCCGGCCTTTTCCAGCCTCTCAGCAACCGTCGGATGAATCGACCCGAAATTCGTATGGCTGCCGATGTCGTGCTTCGCCATGGCCTCGATTACGTCGCGGCGTCCCCGCTTCTCCAAGGAACGCGCCTTTTCGCCGATCATAAAGAACGTGCCCGTTACGCCCTCCTCGGACATAATCTCAGCCAGCCACTTCGGAATATCATCGATCCCCTCCGACGCCGGCGTGATGTAATCCTCCACATCGAAAACAACAACAACTTGGATTTTGTGGACAGGAGACGAACATGCAAGTGCAAATAAAAACGCCACGATGGTGATAAATAGAATCGTCTTTTTCATTGATCTTGCTCCTCTCTGATTTCCCCCCTTGAGGGGTGAATAACACCCCCTATATTCCCCCCTCGAGGGGGGAATTAAAGGGGGGTGTACTGATATAAATATTCTACTCTACTCTTTCAAAAGGCGAATTTCAACCTTCCGAAATTCCACAGGATGGCTCTCGGCTTGAAGAACGATAGTCCCCTCACGCAGCAGCAAATCATTTCCTTGGATCAACTTTTGCGCATTCGGGTCGTCCGGATCGAGCTGCGGTTTCTCGTATGTGAGCACGGTCTCACCATTCACGATGTGTTTGATGGACGAGTCGCCGTGCACCTCCACTTCCACAGTCACCCACTGATCGCCGTGATACGTCTTCGAGTTGGAGTTGTTACAGTGACGCGTCACAAGCTCCCCGTTCATGACGATATGCGTACCCGGACTGCACACGTTGGCCGTCGGACGCGCATCCGTGCCGTTGCCGCCGAGAAGCTGCACCTCGATGGAAACCGGAAAATTCTGATCCTTTCCCATGCTCTCGGCCGACTGACTGTGGATCATGACACCACTGTTGCGGAAGGCCCAGCTCGGACCTCCGGGCGTCTGTTCTCCCACGAACCGGTATTCCACGCGCAGGACGTAGTGCGAGAATTTATCCTTGTAAAAGATGTGCCCGAACTTCCCGTCGAACGTGTCGTACTGATCGTA
>JBDRSZ010000348.1:0-9501 GCA_043824415.1 bacterium
CCGTTTCAACTTCAGGCTTTACGCGAACGTGATGAACTTGCTGAACACGAAGAACATCATCAACGTGTATCAGACGACGGGTACGGACAATGACGACGGCTGGCTGAAGTGCCCGATGGCCGCGCAGTATGTCCTCATCGACGGATACGAGCCGATGTACAGGGCCATCAACCTGCAAAACGGCTGGGGCTGGACGTTTGCCACCGGCGGACAGCTGTGGAGTACGCCCCGCCAGATCCACCTTGGTCTGATGATCGAATTCAACTAAGCAGGAGATTTTTTCCGGCGGCGCGATCGGGCGCCGCCGGAATCTTCTTCATAATACACTGGCGAAGGACCGGACAACGATTTCATCCCCCATCTTGTGGAGTGGTTTTCACTTCTATTGTATATTCCACTGTTTTCCCAAAAGAGACCGGCATACGGAAGAGTCATTTATTCGAGAAATCACTTGATTTTTTCAGGATTAACGATTAGTATAAATACAGACTGACACGCTTACGTATTCCCGTACTGATTTATTCTACTTCCTCTTACAATTCTGACGAAAGTCGTGCTTCATTGAATAGGGATGTCATTATGAAACGATTAGGACAATCCTACACTCTGTTTGTCTTCATTGTTTTTTATTTGCATGTTCCGCTTTTCTCTCAACGTATTTCAGAAACCAGACAGACAGAGAGGTCGGAGGCGCCGGATTCGACGGATTATACGATTGGCGTTTGGGCTCTGCCGCGATCGTTTTTGAGCCGTCTACCGTTCCGCGGGGAATCACAGGAGTACTATGTGCTTTTTCCTGGCACGGTCAATCAGGATTATCGGGGCGGGGATCTGCTGCACGTGCGTGGAAGCCGTCACGATGAGATTGCATATTCCATAGAAAGCATCGATATACGGAATGCGTACACGGGCCTTCCCATGTTCCGGGTCATTCCCGAAGCTCTGGAGAGCATCGCGCTCCATACCAGTCCTTCGGCCAGTACGAGCCATGCCTCGGCGTTTTTTGAGCGGAGGCTCCGGCGAGGAGGCCCGGACTATCGGTTTTCGTTGCGGGGCGAGAGCGACGGGTTCACGCCGTTATACGAGAAGCGCTTGGGCACGTACTCATACGGGTATGCGAATGCCCTCCTGACGGCTGAAGGCCGGATCATCAAGGACAATATTCGGTTTTTTGTAGCGGGAGAGGGCGAACGGTTCGAGGATCGGTATCGTAAATTCTGGGACGGTTTTACGATCGCTGCGCCCGAATTCGAGATGGTGGATACATACGACGGGATTCCCCTTGAGGAGGCAATGGGAGTGGACAGGATCGTTATACGACCTGGGAATATACCTGAGGCGCGTTCGGATCGGGTGTCTGTGAACAGCATCGTGACGGCCGATTTCTTGCCGTTTCAGTTTCGGGCAGTCGGTCTTTTCGACTACAAACGTGAGCAGTTGAACGACACTCCCATCCGGGATGTGTTCAATCCGAGGCGCATTCCGGAGCGGAAGGAGCATGCCGGGCTCGTGTCGCTGCAGGCGGATTACGCAGGACAGAAGGATTTGAACGCGCATCTTCAATTGGATTTTATGACGTCCGGCGGGAAAGTAGTCGATCCTCTTTTCGGGGATGATTTTCTCCTGTACACCGACAGCGTGGCCGTGACCTCGAACGGGCTGCCGTGGGGAAATCCGACGTCTGGAAGCTATTCCTACTACAATAATCCCCCTCGATTCGATTTATACTATTTTGATTTTTACCGTCCCGGAACGCTGCTTACGAATTATTCGAAATGGTCGGAAGGTTACTGGTCGGTTTCGGGTTCTTTGGAAAAGGCATTTGGAAGTCATCTGCTGTCTGTAGGAAGTCGTTATCATAGAAGGACTTTACGAAAATACAGTATCGGGGATTTAATTGGATTCACCTATTACTTTCGGAAATTAACGAAGGATCACCAGGACTTATATGAGGACGAGTTATTGTTCGTTCAACAGGAAGGCGAAGTGGACGCTTTCGGGTACGATGTGTTCGGAAATCAAATCCAGGATACCGATGAAGTGAACGATGCGCCGAGGCATCCTTCGCAATTGTCGGTTTATATGGAAGACCAATACCATAATGGTAAGATACTTCTCGAATTCGGACTTCGCTATGACCGGTTTTTCAGTGATTCCCAGGTTTTGAAAAATCCATTAAAACCGGAAATGGAGAGTACATCGTACGGCGATTACATCACTGTGCAGGCCATGAAAAAATCAGCCGCCCATCAGTACTTTTCTCCACGTCTCACAGGCGTTTTTTTCGCTAACAATCATCTTGCTTTTCATTTCCATTTCGGAAAATATGTACAACAAGCACGCTTTAAAGATGTCTCTACAAGTCGAGTATATTTCAATCAAATATTGACCTTTTCTTCATCTTATCTAAATGCAGGCATCCGGGGTCTTGACGCGGAACCGATTCGTGTTTCTCAGACGGAATTGGGATTATCGTATCGACCCACGCCAAAGTTCATCATTGAGGCAACGCTTTTTTACAAAGTGATGGAGAATCAACTCGAAATAGATCGTGTGATGGTTGATCCGGATTATTACTACAGTCATTACATCGTTTCTCGATATTTGATCATGAAAAACAGCGGTGAGTCCATAGCCAAAGGGTTGGAGTTGAGCCTGCAATATCGTAAGTATGGACTCCTTACGTGGATGAATTACACTTTATCCGATGTCAGGGGATACAATTCCTATCCCATCTCCAATCTCTTTGATCCATATTATGATTATGCTCTTCCGAGTAAAGATAGGCCGATGCTGCCGCTGGAGTTCAATCAGAAGCATCGCGTGAACGCGATGTTAAGCTATACGTTCGATAGCAAGGCACCGTTTTGGTTGCGATACACAGGAGCGTACGCGCTCTTCCGGTTCAACAGCGGACATGATTTTCCCCTATTTACTTCGGGAATGGGGTGACCGGACATTCAGCTCGGCAGGTTGCTGAGCGATAAGAATGCGAGGTATCGAGGCGAAAAAACGGGTCGGATTACCACTCCGTGGAATTATCAGTTTGATATCAGGCTGGACAGGACGTTTAAAATCGGTCATCTTTCCTTCACAGCGTACTTCTATATTCAGAATATTTTCAATAGAAAAAATGTACTGAATGTGTACTGGCGTACTGGAGAAGCGAATACGGATGGATTCTGGGAGATTATTCCCGGGTATCGAAAGAGTTTTTTAGATGGAATGCCGGAATTTGTGACTCTTTATGATTTTATTAACATCCGTCATCGCCAGCATTACCAGATCGAACACGGGGGTGACCTTTTCGGCAGGCCGAGGGAGATTCGGTTCGGGGTGAGGATCGGATTCGGTGCGGATGAATAGAATGATTTCAAATTTTAGATGCTCGACTTTGGCAATTTTCAAATATGAGTTTATCATCAGAACGATTTTCAAAAAATGTCTTTTTATCAAAGATTTGCAGAAATCATGTTTCAATCGTCATCTCTCCCTCTAGGGAGAGACAAAGAGAGGGTGTTTTTAACCAATCCATAAGACATGATTTCTGCAAATCCTATAAATCCTCACCTAGCCTCTCCTTTGGAAAAGGAGAGGGATCGGTTGTTCATTTTTTAAAAATCGTTCTTATAATTGGATTGTCTTATCAAAATGATCAGATTTGCCAAAGTCTAGTTAGATATTCATGTTTGGTTTCAATCGGAGTGAAATCATGAAGACGTTTCGTTCATCGAGAAAGATATTTCCCTTTTTCGTTATCATCGTTTTGATTCTGTATGGGAATTCCAAATCATCCGCGGAAGAACCTAAGAAGCAGGAGGGACGGAAATCAGGTTCGTCCGCTATCAGCGATGCGGACAAGGCGGTCCTAAACGTCAGCGCCATTTCACACTGGATCTACGCGGACGGCAGGTCGGCCTACCATCCATGGACGGGCAAAGGAGGTATTTCCTATTACAACGGCCACGTGCCGATGGTTTATCAAGACGGGCTGATCTGGGGCGGAATCGTACGGGACGGAAGGGAGCCAGCGCTCAGGGTGGGAGGCCAGGCATACCGCATCGGAACGCAGCCCGGCTGGATCGTTTCCAAAGGCATAGCCAGCGATCCGAACACACCGGGTGTCAATCATGTTTGGCGCGTACGGAGGAATATCCGCCGCTATGATGAATACATAATGCAACGCGATGCAGCTGAGTTTTTCGGAGTGGATGAATCGGAAGTCACACGATCGCAAATGGAGGATTTATGGAATCGATATGTCTACGATTGGGAAGAATGGCCCTGGCAGAATGGCGCGCCGTTTTATGATGCAGATGGTGATGGCATCTACAGACCTTTTATTTATTCTGAGCCGATTCTTTTTCCTGACGCCGACGAGCCCGGTATCGCCAATGCGGATCAAGTCATCTGGATGGTGTGCAATGATCTCGATTCAACGAAGACCAAAGAATTTACAGGATCGCCGCCTATCGGAATGGAGGTTCAAATCACACTGTGGGCCTATGCACGATCCGACGCCATCGGCAATGTGATATTCAAACGCGTTCGGCTGATTTACAAGGGCACCGAAAACACACCGGCGGATGCGCGGATCGACAGCATGTTCATCGGCCAGTGGTCGGACACGGACATCGGGATCGCAGAGGACGATCTTGTGGGCTGCGACCCGCACCTCAATTTAGGATTCGCGTATAATTTTAATCTGACGGACAATACATACGGTTACTTGTATAACGCGCCTCCTGCGGTGGGTTATGATATTTTCGCAGGACCGATCGTTCCGGAGGCGGGCAGTGTGGCCATCTTCGGTATGCAACGTCGAGTTGGGTTTCGGAATCTGCCGATGACGACGTTCGGATATTTTACGGCGGAGTCCGCTCAGGATCCTGCGACAGGTAACTACGATGGCACGCTTCACTGGTGGAATCTGATGAACGGACGGAAGCCGCGCACCGGAGAATCGTGGCGCGCGCCGGATGCGCTCGGCGGAGGTGTGACGATGTTTCCTCTGTCCGGCGACCCGATTTCCGGCGGAGGCTGGATCGACACGGACGCGGGGGATCGGCGCCTGTTCTTGGCCTCCGGTCCGTTTTCGATGGCGTTGGGTGATACTAACGAAATCATCATAGGCATTGTGGGCGGGTACGGTATGGATCGATTGCTGAGCGTTCTGATGATGAAGTACTACGACAAGGTGGCACAGGGAATTTTCGACAATTTATTCGAGCTGCCCAATCCGCCGCCGGTGCCTCAACTGTCCGCCACGGAATTGGATGAGGCCGTCCTCCTCAACTGGAGTCAGTCTCAGGAAGCTGTGGACGCCGTAGAGAAGTGGCAGGAAATGGGCTATCGGTTTGAAGGGTACAACGTGTACCAGCTGCCCTCTGCTGATGATCCATTGTATCGGTGGTCGGAATGGATTAAACTTGCGACGTATGATGTGGATAACGACGTGGCTGTCATCGTTCAGGAAGATTTTGACCCGAACACGCAGTCCGTCGTCATGGGACCGGTGCAGAACGGGACGAACAGCGGGATCGTCCGGTCGCTGCTTATAGAACGGGACAAGATCGGCAATTATCCATTCATCAACGGTGAGGAATACTACTTCGGTGTGAGTGCGTACAGTTACAATCCTGATCCGAATGCGGTCGTCAAGTCCCTGGAATGCTGGCCAGCCATCGTAACGGTCGTCCCGCAGAAACTGCGGTTAGGTCAGCGTCTTCATGCTGCGATGGGGGATACGATTCCGGCCGTCCATTCGCAGGGAGTGAGCGACGGGAGCGTCGTCGTCATCGTGAAGGATCCGCTCCGATTGACGGGTGACGCGTACAAAGTGGGATTCCGCGAGGAAACCGGCGGGAGCATCCTCTGGTATCTCGTCAACACGACGACCGGGGATACGCTCCTGAATCATCAGACGAATCAGTCTGGGAACGGCGAATATATCGAGACGGAAGGGTTTCAGGCGAAGGTGATCGGACCGCCTTCGGGCTCGCGTGCGTTTACGGCGGGAGATGCGTTCACGTTTTTGACTATGAATTATCAACAGACGATAACGACTGACGATGCGCTGGAGGATGTCCATGAGATCAAAATCTACCCCAATCCGTATTACGAAAGCATCGGCGAATATTCAGGATCGTCATATCAATTTGTGACGTTCAGCCATTTGCCGAGGCAGGCGGTAATCCGCATCTTCAACCTTGCAGGTCAAATGATACGGCGGATCGAAAAGGACGACGACAGTCAGTTCGCACGCTGGGACCTGCTGAATTCCTCCGGACGGCTCGCGTCCAGTGGAATGTACATCGCGCACGTCGAACTGCCTGAGTTGGGAGCGGCGAAGGTTTTAAAGTTCTGTGTGTTTCATATGGAATGATCCGATTATCCATCTGTGCAATACCGATCAAGCAGCAATCAAAATCCCAGTCTTTTGTAAAAAAACTGGGGTCTCAAGTTTGGATGTAATTGATCATGTCAACTTTTAATGACAATTTTACAAGGATAGCGATGAAATATAAGCAGAAAATGAGGAAAAAATTTCGTGGTATAACATTTGCATATTTCCATGAATGGGAGTGGATAATATGGTTCTGAAATTAACAAATGTTCGATTTTTCTCAAGAAAGAGTTTTAATATACGTGTAATAATGATCCTTGCAGGCGTTATCCTCTGTTTTTTTGGGATAAATACAGGATACACTCAAGTAAGTTTGGAAATAAATATCACATCTACTTTTAAAGCACCAGGACCCAGTCCACAAGGACTGGCTTGGGATGGCGCCTATCTCTGGTTGTCCGACGACAGCACGGATACGATATATAAAATCAATCCACAGGACGGTTCTGTTCTTCTTTCGTTTGACAGCCCTGGCCCTGAACCAAAGGGTTTGACTTCTGACACGACCCATATATGGTCGCTCGATGACTCTTTAAGATATATTTACAAATTGAATAAGGAGACAGGAGCGGTAATTGATTCTCTTGAATTCCCCGCGGAAGTTAATTATATATCTACCATAGAGTTCCATTTTAGAGGTTTAGCATGGGATGGAAATTATTTATGGATTTCATATTTAGCAGGATGGTCAAGTAGTGCAGTAAGAATTAATCCTGGGAATGGAGATGTAGACACGTCATTCTTTTGTTATGCAGAAGATATTGCTTTTGATGGCACCTATCTATGGAATGTTTCACAGAATGGAAGTTATAAAGGGTTTATAGAAAAAAGAGAAATTCCATCTGGTAGATTGATCTCAATTTTTCGGTCGCCAGGGTATTATCCTACTGGTTTGACTTTTGATGGCACTTATTTTTGGCTTGCTGATATTGGTACAGATTCGCTTTATCAAATACAAGTGTTAATGAGCAATGTAGAAGATTTGGATAAGAATCCACAGAATGCTCCTTATGATTATACATTGCATCAGAATTATCCTAATCCAACAAATCTGAAAACTTGCATTCGTTTTTCAATACCCGAGGAAGGCAAAGTATCTCTGAGGATTTTCAATATCAAAGGTCAAGAGGTCAGAACGTTGGTCGATGATCACAGAGAAGCAGGAGTCTATACAGAAGTGTGGAATGGAATTGACAATCATGGTTTGGGAGTTCCTTCGGGAATCTACCTATACGCGCTTCAGATTGGGAACAAGGTGTTTACGAAGAAGCTCACGTTGGTGAAGTAAATGTATTGAGGTTTTTAGGTCGGAAGTGTATGCAATAATGAGTGTCCTGTAAAAGTAAAAAATTGTTTCAGTCGATCCCACGATGAGGCAGGATTGACTCCTGCCCAAAATGCTCGACGTCAATAAAGACCCCGGTCTTATTCAAATGACAGGGGTTTTTCTGTTTGGGAGCGCGGGCGTTTAGCCTTGACTTTAGACGTGATTTCGGTTACATTTAATCGCTGTGGATCTTTTTGAGAAGAAATCCGTTGGAAAAAATGAGATCGTTCCGCCCCTGGCGGATCGCATGCGTCCAGAGAATCTGGCGGGATTCGTCGGGCAGGATCATTTGGTAGGACCGGGCCGCGTCCTACGAAAAATTATCGAGGGCGTGGAACCGGCGTCGATGATTCTGTGGGGGCCGCCGGGTGTGGGCAAGACGACTCTGGCGCGCATCATCGCAAACGAAACAAAGGCCGCGTTCTTTGCGATCAGCGCGGTGACTGACGGGCTGGCCGACGTGCGGAAAATCATGGAACAGGCCCGCGTGAACCGGAAGAGCTTTGGAAAGCGGACGATCCTGTTCATCGACGAGATCCACCGGTTCAACAAAGCGCAGCAGGACGCGCTCCTCCATTCCGTGGAGGATGGGACGCTCATCCTCATCGGCGCGACGACGGAGAACCCGTCGTTCGAAGTCATCGCTCCTCTGCTTTCCCGTTGTCGGGTCTACCGGTTGGAGTTGTTGAATGAGGATGAGATTCGGAGAATCATCGACAGGGCGCTGGAATCGGACGCCGTTCTTGGAGGAATGCATCTGGATATTTCCATCGAGATCAAGGATGCTATTGTGAGTCTTTCCGGGGGGGACGGAAGGGTTGCCCTGAACGCGCTCGACCTGTGCAGCAAGCTGACACCGGAGAGGGACGACAAGAGGATAGTCACCCTGGACATCGTCCGGGAGGCTGTGCAGAAGCAGGCGCTCTATGATAAAAAGGGCGATTTTCACTACGATACGATTTCCGCGTTCATCAAGTCGATGCGGGGATCGGATCCCGACGCTGCCGTGTACTGGATGGCAAGGATGCTGGAAGCGGGAGAGGACCCGCTGTTTATCGCCAGGCGGATGGTCATCTTGGCGTCGGAGGATGTGGGAAATGCGGACCCGCAGGCCTTGGTCTTGGCCAACGCCGCGTTCCAGGCCGTGCACGCGGTCGGCATGCCCGAAGCGAGAATCATCCTCTCGCAGGCTGCGACATACCTTGCCTCCGCTCCGAAGAGCAACGCGGCTTACGTGGCAGTGAGCGAAGCGACGGAGGACGTGAAGAAATTTTCACAGGAGCCGGTGCCCCTCCATCTGAGGAACGCGCCCACGAAGCTGATGAAAGAAATGGGGTACGCCGAAGGGTACAAATACGCTCATCATTTTGATGACGGTTTTGTGGAGCAGGAATTCCTGCCGGAACGCCTGAGAGACAGGATATACTACCGGCCGAAGGAAATCGGGATGGAAATAAAGATCAAAGAGCGATTAGAGAAATGGTGGACGAAAAGAAGGGGGAAGAAAGATTCGCATTCGGAATGAGGAAACCGGTATTCAGGATTCAGAATACAGAATTCAGAATTAGACAATCGATTTCGGCGACTTTTAAATATGAGTTGATCATCAGAGCGATTTTAAAAAATGTATCTTTTATCAAGGATTTGCAGAAATCATGTTTCAATTATCATCTATCCCTTTAGGGAGAGACAAAGAGAGGGTGTTTTTATCCAATCAAAAAGACATGATTTCTGTAAATCCTATAAATCCTCACCTGACCTCTCCTTT
>JBDRSZ010000349.1:0-18499 GCA_043824415.1 bacterium
CTACGTTACAGAAGAGCCAGATTTTCGCTCCGTCCTGGAAGAGGACAGGATTCCACGCGGGCATGTTTGGAGTGTCCGTCACGGGCACGGGCGGCGACCAGATCTGTCCGATGGGCTTGCGTGAAAGCCGGATCTCGACATCATCGCTGCCCTCTGCCGTTCCTCCAAAAAATGCGACGATGAGCGTGCGGGAGGGCGTCTCCACGATGGTGGATGCGTGAACGCTCGGAAAGGGAGCCGCCTCATAGATGAACTCGCGCAAGAGGACGAAGTCGCCTGCTGAGCTGGAACGCGATTGAGCTATTGCCCTCCCGTTTCCGCTCAACATGCCGATGAGCAGAAGCGAGTAGGTCAGAATCAAAGACTGTGTATTCCAGTTGCTTACGAATCGCATTGGTTTGGTCGAACTCCTTCTATTCCTATTGACGTGAGTCGATCTTCGGAGGACGTCTGCGCACGACTACTTGGGATTGTCTGGCGGTACCAGTGCAAAGCCAAGCTGCTGCATCCAATAGAGGTTGTTCGAGGCAATCCATTCATCGATAATCTGTCCGTTTGCGAAGTGGAAAATGCTTATGCCGGGGACGAAAACGGTTTTACCGGTAGGAGGAGATGATCCTGGGCCCGTGTTGGTGGCGCGAATCGTCCATCGGACCGCGGCAGCATTTTTTCCATAAACGACTTCATCGAGTTGAATTGTAAAATCGGGGTATGCAGTCCGCCAGTATGAAATCGTTTGCTTCAAGGAGTCGAGGCTTCTCACAGCATCGAATCGTGGCGTCATCCGCAGTTCGAACTGTGGGCTCACGACTTTATCAAGCCCGCTGAAATCTCCAGTATTCCACGCCTTCACATACGCGTCAATGAGTGGTTTCAGTTCTTGCGACGGATCTGATTGCCGGCAACCGTCTATGAGTATACATGTTGCGAGCAGGATACCGGCCAATTTTAATATGCCTGATTTGGTTGAGATATTCAACGGTATCTCCTTTCGTTTGTTTTATACAGAGGCAGAAACCTCTGCGTGATGGGAAGGCGTATATTCATTGTCGAAGGATAGATACTATTCCGTCGATTATCTGATTGATCTTTTCAGTTTTCAGATGACCAACTCGATACAGGATAATGTGACAATCTGCTGTGAATATACGGTTTGGTCGCACATTGCTTCTTCGCTTAAGCGTCCCAGTTTCAAAATCATTCTCATTAATCGAAACGGCGTATCTGTCTCTAATAGAGTGACTGGTTATCTGGCTAAGAATCAAATCATCGCCCTCTAACTCTGCAATGACCAAAGCTGGTCGTCTTTTAGCCTGGGATAAATCTGAGAAGGGGAAGGGAACGACTACTACATCTCCTTTTATAAATCTTTCCATGCTTCATCCTCTTCAGGTTTCAACCAGTCTTTTTTAAAAGACGCTTCACTCGCTAAGGCGAGTTCCATCTTTTGTTCCAAAGCTTTGGTCTTTAAAAATCGGATAAAATCTAATATCTCTATGAGATATGGCTCTGGGATATTTTCTATCTCCCTGGCGATTAATTCTTTTTCTTCCATTTTCTAATACCTCCCATTTTTTTCCGCACAGGCAGGAGCCTTTTTAGGACGAGCGAAAAGCCTGCTCATACTGCTACCAACAGGGCCTCGAAGCGTTCCTCCGGTATACTCAAGTTGTCTTCTTCGAGCGCTCGAATATAACCTTTTATGGCTTCTCGGATGTTGGAGACCGCGTCTTCTCTTGTCTCGCCTTGACTGATGCAGCCTGGAAGGCTTGGACATTCAGCCACCCAGTATCCGTCTTCGCCAGGATAAAGGACAACCTGCCTCATCGTTTTGTCTCCTTTTTCTATCGCTCAAGATCGCAAATCGAATTCTCATTTTTTACCGCAGAGGCAGGAGCCTCTGTGGGAAGATTAAGGATATAACCTTAAAAATGCAACATAATTATTAGGGTATATCCTTATTATCTACTTCGAGCGCTCTAATATATTCCTTGATTGCTTTTCGAATGCTGGAGACTGCGTCTTCTCTCGTTTCGCTTTGCCTGATGCAGCCTGGAAGGCTTGGACATTCAGCCACCCAGTATCCGTCTTCACCAGGATAAATGACAACCTGCCTTATCGTTTTGTCTCCTTCTCATTTTTTTCCGCAGAGGTAGGAGCCTCTGCAGAACGGGAAGAGCTTATAATGGAAGAGAAAAGAACTAATGCATGTAATCTAGTCCTCTTATCCAAGCCTCAACTAACGATTTTGATAAGCCATCCAAATCGGGAAACATCGTATGGGGGTTAATGTTGTAAGAGTCTAAGACAGCAGACAAATCAATAGTACATGATTCCTTTATAATTATACGCTCCATTGATGGTGTTTCAAAAGCAATTGATGGATTCGGATGAACTGTAAAAAGGCCCGCTTGTGCGTTAATTCTGGAAGTGAGGTTACGAGGATGAAAGAGCATCCGGTCTTTGATATTAAACGGAGAAATGTGAAGGTGTTCATCAACTATGAGCAAGTCTGCATCATTAAAAATGTATAATACTGAGTCTCCAGTTAACTTGTTGTTGACAGCAAAGAACGTAGCAGCGAGAGGATTTGCCGTCCAATCGAGAAGTCTCGTATGAAGCCCATGATGTTGGGCGATTGCCAACCAGTCCCAATCAGAGACAGGATTATATGAAAGATAAGGGATGGCTTTTCGTTTGAATTCTTCAAATATAGCTTTTTCGATTTCGGGAGTATTATGTTCGGACTTTTTTTGATCGCGACCGAACTTTGGGCAAAGCTCGTATTTATCTGAGTCTTCTCCCCGATAGTAGTAAATTGCGTCCCAGTGGTCTTGGATTAATTGATGAAAAGCGCTTACTGAATCGATTTGCGAGTGTTTCATTTAGACTGTACCTGCATTTATGTACGGTGAATTATGTTGTACGTAGCTATTGCCTAAAAGGCTGTCGATTAACCCACAATTTCAATGCCTATTTAGAAGCAGTTGATTGGTTAGCGTTAAAGTTTACAAAGAAAGTTGAAAAATGTCAATATCTTTCTATTCTCTTTAAAACGAGAAGAATTTGTTGACTCAACACGGTCGTGCCACGCACTTTCGAAGTGCGCGGCACGTGGCAGGGATCGTCGAATTTTTATTTCTTCACTTCGAGCGTGATGGATTTCTCCAGCAGTCCGCCGCGGGTGGAGAGGATTTTGACCTTTCCTTCCGCTTTTTCAAGACCGTAAACACGCACTTCGAAGGCTGCTTTCTTTGTTTCGCCAGGCTGGGTGTATCCGGCATAGACGGTTTTATCGTATGTCGTGGGTTTGATGATCTTCAGTTTGGGCGATCTTCCCTTCGTCAGCTCCTTGTCGAATTCGAGCAGGGCGCGGTCTTCCTGCACGATCTTGACGAGCTGGGCCTGCCTGAGGGCTGTGGGGAGTTTTCCAGTGTTTGTCCAGCTCATGGTGACTGCGAAGGAGGCGCTGTCCTTGTTTGCCCGGAGCGGGCGGACGGAGACGTCTTTCCATTCCAACTGGGGCAGGTGGAAGGCCATCTCCAAGTTGAAGAGAGCCTGTTTCCGAATCCATTCTTCGAGCACGTGGGGAGGGCCGTTCTGGCTGAAGAATTTGGGATGGAACCCGCCGATTTCGACCCTTCCTAAGTCCGGATGGTCGAAGGGCTCCCACTCGCGGAAGCCGCGGCCTTCGTTGTATTTGTCGTCCCAGAAAAGACCGTCGACGTCGTCGTACAGGCCGTCTTTGTTGTAATCTTCCGTCTGGCCTCCGTTCCAGAGTTCGTCCCCGTACCAGATAGCGCCGTAATAGAAGTAGCCGAAGTCGGGTCCGTGGCCGAAGAGGGGAGAGGGAAGCGTCGGATCGCCCGTTCTCCGGTTCACGGGCGTGCGGGTCATGTACGTGTCGTACACGTCGCCTGCCCAGGGATAGCCCGTGATTTTTTTGCCGATCTTGTCGAAAAGGTTGTAGTATGCGAGGTCTTCGGGGAACATGCGCTCCGCGCTCTTGGACGTGGAGGGCGGCCGCAGGTGCATGGGCACGCGGGTGTCCATGGAATTGCTGACGGAAACATTGGGGTGCGTGAGGAGCCAGAGGACGACCGTACGGGTTTCGGTTTCGCTCAGGGGAAACGCGCCTGCGCCGGACTGAGTGTAGCCTCTCTTCGTGGCGTCTTCGCCGTTATCGGGTCTCCAGTTTTCCGGGTAGTTCCGGTGGAGGTCGAGACCGCCGATGCCGTCTTCGTTGAACTTGCCGTCGCCGTCGTTGTCGATGCCCTCCGAGATGACGCGCCAGTCCCCGAAGCCTTCGAGCACGCCCTTCATCAACCGTCCCGTGGGATCGCGGTCGTCGAGCACGACGTTGCCCTTGTCCTCCTCACCGGGCTTGACTTTCCAACGCAGGCCGTAGATGATTCCGTCGCCGTCCAAATCCTCAGGCGGGTCTTCGTCCAGCAGGCCGTCGCGGTCGTTGTCGTGCGGGCGGACGGTGCTCCGGTTGCTCTGGGCCGTGTGGAGGTAGAGGCTCGATCCGTCTGAATTATTTTGCGGTCTCAGATAGAGCGTCTTCATGTCGACGAGGCGCGTGATGGATTCGTCCTTCCCGTAGTTGTCGAGCAGGTGTTTCAGGAGCCACAGGACGGACTCGCTGCTCGTCACTTCGCCGCTGTGTCGGCCTCCCTCGAAAAAGGCGGCAGGTTTGTCTGTGTGGACCCCCTTTTTCTTGTTCGTTAGGATGACCTGGAGGATGGGCCTGTCCTCAAAACTCCGGCCGACTTCGACGATCTCGATGAGGTCAGGATATTTTTCCACCCAGCGGCAGAGCCAGGCGATCATGACGTCCGCCGTGTGGTAGTGGTCGAAGGTCAGGACGTCGCCGGGTTCGTACTCGACTTCGGCATACTGATGCCGAGGGAAGAAGCTGACGCCGTGGCGCTCTCCCTTGACGGTGTAGAATAAGGAATCCGCTTTGGAATCTCCTTTTCTTTCATTGGAACCACTTGTATAGTTCTGAGATCGTCCGCCGGATGCGGCGAGCAGCGAAAGCAGAAGAATCAGGCAAGGGTTTTTCATTTTCATAGCAGCTCCTTTTTCAGAATGGGTATTTCGGAAACATCGAGTGATGAAGATTCCTGATCAAGTCTGGAATGCCAAATTTCTCATCGATACTTCTTCAAGAGTCCGGTTCTCTCGTTGAATTCTCGGATGGATTCGTCCCACTGTTTATAAGATTGGAGCCGGCTCGTCCAATAATTGTCGTCGAACCACTGGGCGTTGAGTTCATCCACGCTTTTCCCCTGCTGCTCTACCCACGTGAAGTACTTCAGGTTGTGCATCCGTTTTTTATCCCAGTAGGTGAGTTCTTTCATCCAGTCGGTCGTCTGTCCGAGGAGACACTTTTCGTAATCCAATGCGGCCTGCATCTCACTGTATTCTCCGCGGTTCTTCCGAGCCTCCTCGATGCGGGAGCCGTACATGTCCATCGAATCTGTGGACACGGTGAAGATGATGTCCTTCTCATTCATCTCGAAGTACTTGGCCAGCTTGATGCAGGCGATGAGGTTGGCGATCCCAGAAATCCCCATCAGATGGAGCGTGTCGACGCATAATGCATCGACGCCCCGGCATTTCAGGAATGCATGACCTTTCGGCTCGTTGAATAGGCGCATCAGCCGGACGGCATCTTCATCGTCAACGTCGATGACGGCGTCCATGTTCTTGAGGTTGTGAATCCAGGGGACGTGCTTGTCGCCGATGCCTTCGATGCGGTGGCTGCCGTACCCGCTGTACAGGAGCGTCGGACACTGGCGCGCCTCGGCGGCGGCGATCTTGATGGAGGGATATCTCTCCCGCAGGTACTCTCCGCAGCCGAGCGTTCCCGCAGACCCCTGGGTTAAGCAGAGGGCGGTCAGGCGTTGACTTTCTTTTCGCTCCTTTTCAAAGACCTCTTCCACGGCGGGACCCGTGCAGGCGTAGTGCCAGACGGCATTCCCGATCTCGTCGAACTGGTTGAGGACGACGATCTCATCGGGGTGTTTTTTCTTCAGCTCTTTGGATTTATCGAACACCTCTTTCACGTTGCTCTCGCCGCCGGGCGTGGTCACGATCTCCGACCCCACTTTTTCCAGCCAGTCGAACCGCTCGCTGGACATTTCCTCCGGGAGGACGGCAATGGACGGGCATGCGAGGAGGCGGGCATTGTAGGCGCCTCCCCTGCAGTAATTCCCCGTCGAAGGCCAGAGGGCTTTCTGGCGCGTGGGATCGAATTCACCCCCGATCAGTTTTTCGACGAGCGGGCCGAACGTGGCTCCGACTTTGTGGGAGCCCGTGGGGAAGAACTTCCCGACGAGCATGAAAATCCGGGCCCTGATGCCCGTGAGTTCCCTCGGAATCTCTATGAAGTTGACTCCGTCGAAGCCTCCGCCGGATTCGACAGGCTCGTTTTTCCACGTGATTCTGAATAGATTCCGAGGATGGAGGTCCCACAGTCGGATGCGTTTGAGTTCGTCCTTGATTCCCTGCGGGACATTTCCTGGATGCGCCATCTCCTCGTATGTGGGGATGATGATGTCGCACTCGCGGCATCTCGTGACGGAGTTTTCGAGAATTTTCGCTCGGTTGTTCATGGATTTGATCCTTGCCCAAGACGATTGTATTTTTTGAGGATTGCTTTAAGCTGTTCGTGAGGGATGGATTCGATTTTATGTCCGTCCGCGCCGGTCATGGTCTCGGCTGCGATGAGGGCGTTGATGACGGCCTCATCCGTGGCTTCTACTGTAGCGGTGAACAGGAAGCTGATCCGGCGGTTGGAGATCATCTGGATGCCGGAGATGTCGTCCGCAGTCGTGGCTGCATTGGCATTGGCAGTCGAAAATGCGATGAAGATATCGCCGGAACCGTTTCCAGACGTGCTGCCGGTTCGGGCCAATCCCAATGGGACTCGCCTCGCCAGGCGTTTCAGCTGATGGGGCAGGAGGGGTGCGTCCGTGGCCACAACGACGATGATGGAGCCCGAGTCTTCGGAGGCACCGTCTCTTTGAGCGGAGGCGTCTCGACTCAGTTCTTTTCCGACGGGAACGCCCGCGATGGTGAGCTGGCGCTTGCTCCCGAAGTTCGCCTGGACGAGCACCCCGACCGTGTATCCTCCCCACCGTTCCGGCAATATGCGTGAGGCCGTGCCGATGCCCCCCTTGAAACCGTAGCAGATCATGCCCGTGCCTCCACCGACGTTTCCCTCGGGTACGGTTCCTGATTTTGCATTCTCCAGCGATTTGAATACGTGCTCCTGTTTGACGTGGAATCCGTTGATGTCGTTCAGGTATCCGTCGTACGTCTCGGCGACGACGGGCAGGGACCACCAGTAGCCGGAGGCGTCGGGCGTCCCTCGTTTTACGCGCCAGGCCACGACCGCATCCCGTACGATGCCGACACTGTGCGTGTTCGTGATCATGACAGGTCCTTCCAGGAAACCCGATTCCTCGATCCAGGTCGTTCCCGTCATCTCGCCGTTGCCGTTGAGTGCGTACCAGCCCGCGAAGACCGGATCGTCGAGGGTCTTACCGCGCGGTAATACAGCCGTGACGCCCGTCCGAACCGGACCGACGCTGACGATCAATTTTCCTTCTCCTGATATGAGAGTCGTGTGGCCGACTTCGACACCCTTCACGTCGGTGATGGTGTTGAGGGGTCCGGGCGTTCCTTCGAACGGGATGCCCAGGTCTCGGGCCCGGGGTTTCTCGTTTTGGGAGAGGCAAGGACGGAAGGCGGAAAGAAGAGTGAGTATGAGGAAAATTGTTTTTCTGCGGATCGACTTTTTTAACATGGTATGATCCCCTCTTTTGTAAATCTTATCTTGTTCCGAATTGGAAGGGTGTTCTTTCTTCGTTCCGGTCTGTGGCCGGAGGAGGTTCGGATGAGAGGCCGGAAATCTCGGCGCGGAGTTCGGGCGTCATGCGGATGTCGAGCGATTTCAGCGAACCTTCGAGCTGTTCTATATTGCGAGCGCCGATTATGGAGGCCGTGACTGCCGGATGGCCGGCCACCCAGGCCACGGCCAGAGCTGCCGGGTCGAATCCGTTCTTCCGTGCATAATCCGTGAATCGCTGTGCGGTCTCGTAGCAGGATGCGTCCCCGTACCGCGTCTGGTATATCTTGTTCTCAGTCAGACGGCTAGACTTCGGCTTTTTAGACGGGCCATACTTGCCGGTCAAGAGTCCGCCTCCCAGCGGGCTGTAGGGGATGACGCCCAGATTTTCGGACTGAGCAAGCGGGAGGAGTTCGACTTCGGCCTGCCGCTTGACGAGGTTGTACATGGGCTGAATGCATTTGAACTCCGACCAGCCTTCTTTGGCGCAGATACCCAAGGATTTGGCGACCTGCCATGCAGCGAAGTTGCTGGCTGCAGGATAGAGAATTTTTCCCTGACGCACGAGGTCGTCCAAGGCGCGGAGCGTTTCCGTCAGTTCGGTTCGGTCGTCGAAGCGGTGGATGAAGTAGAAATCGATGCGGTCGGTTTTGAGCCTTTTCAGACTGGCTTCGATGGAGGCTATGATGTGGCGGCGAGAGGCACCGCCTGCGTTCACATCGTCTCCCATGGGGAAGTAAACCTTGCTCGTGATGACGACCTCGTCGCGGCACGGGGCGACGAGTCGCCCCAGGATTTCTTCCGCGCGTCCTTTCTGGTAGACGTCGGCGCAGTCGAAGAAATTGATGCCCGCCTCGCGGCATCGGTGGAACATGGCTTCGGATGTCGCTTCATCCGCGTCACCGCCGAAGGACATTGTGCCAAAACAGAGGGAGGAGACTTTGACGCCCGTTTTTCCCAAGAATTTGTATTCCATGGAACGGCCTTTGGTTGTACGAGATGAGTAATGAATCGACATTGAATTCCTCATAATATGAGAGTTTCATCGGACAGATGCAAGAAGATTTCACGGAATTTTTGGTTTAGTTTACAATGGGATATGAGGATGTCGAAAATCCCGCCGTGCGGGGATTTCGGACCTATGGCATGTTAATAGGTATATGTTCCTGCATGGTTTTTTCTTGATTCCTTCTGACGGATTGCTTACTTTTCAATCTATAATTGAATAGGATGTGAATCCTATGATGGGGCAGGATATATATCCTGCCCCATCTGGGTCTAAGAAAAGAACGGATGAATCTCTTGGTTTCGAATACAAGTACAGGACGGCGTCCGTAGAGCATTTTAGAGAGATGCAGGAGTATGTCGACAGGTTGAAACGTGAGGGGAAGCTGAGCGACAACGAAACGTATCAGAGCTATATCGAAAACAAAATATTCGAGGTCCCGGAGGATTTCTCCACCGCCAAGTCTATTATCGTACTTGCCACCTTCACGAAATTGATGTTCGTCAACTTTCATTGGAAAGGGAAGGCACACGAGGTTATGCTGCCCCCGCAGTACTACGACGATGGCGTTTCCGTCGAGGCGATTCAGGACACGATACAGAAAGATATCATCAAAAAGCCCGGATACAAGGTTGAACGCGCAAAGAAGATCTATCTCAAACACTTGGCCGTCAGGTCGGGACTCGGCAAATACGGCAAGAACAACATCTGCTACGTGGATGAGTTCGGCAGCTTCATCACACTGTATGCGTTTCTCACAGATTTCATATTTGAGGAAGATAATTGGCGGCGTGTAGAGATGATGCGCGCCTGCAGGAGATGCACGATCTGCGTCGATCTATGCCCCACTGGATGCTTTCGGAAGGATAATTTCGTCATTGATGCCGGGAGATGCGTGACTCTATATAATGAAATTCAGGGAAATTTTCCAAGTTTCATACCCAGCGATGCCCACAACGCCCTGATGGGTTGCATGAGATGCCAGTGGCGCTGTCCGCTGAACTTACAGGTTCGCCGGATGACGGAGCGGGTGGAGGATGTCACCGAAGAAGAGACGCGGAAAATATTGGCCGGGACACCCGACAAGGCGTTGCTGGAAGCGCGAACGAAAAAATTGAAAGGATACACACCCGCCACATCGGAAGCATATTTTCCAATTTTTACTCGAAATCTGAGCGTTCTGATTGTTTAACCATGTTTCTTTTCACCATTAAATGGTGGGGCAGGATATATCCCTCTCCTTTTTTATGCTATCCCATCAGCGTTGTCAAACAATAATCCATCAGTATACAATTGATTTGCTCGACAGTGACAGTCATTTCATCTTCGTTCACAATTCTTCCAGTCTTTATTGAAGTGTAAATTCTGTTATGATTTCTTAGTGAAATGGAACACGCACTTCAAACACTCTGGATCCTCGTAAGTAATGTCAAGATCCCAGCCGGCATTGATTGCTCTGTCTTGCCAAATGGTCTCAAAGATCTGACGGTAGTCGTCAAAAGGAATCTGCTGTTTGAGGTGACCGGTTCTCTTGTAAAGAAAATAGAAGTGCGTCTGGAGCTTGATCACGGCCTCTTGATCCGTGAGTTTCTCAAGGACGACATCATTTGCCCTCAGCCGGCTTTGTTCCCAGCATAGATACAGGATAAACGCCCGTTCGGGTGGAACAAACGGAACCCAAACCTTTGCCGCCAGATAATACCCAGCGCCGTCCCTCAGGAGATTAACGAAATAATCCTTTCCTTTATCCACGGCTAGGACGTTATAGAGATAGATCATCTGGGACCAATAAATCTCCTCTCGTTGCCCAGCCTTCCTCTCCTCGGGGAGGTCTGGAAACTCGGAGGTCGGTAGCTTGTCCGCCTGGTCCAGGCGGATGAAGATATTCTCCATATGACGGTAGTACCAATGTTCGCCTTCCTTGAGCAAAGTGAAGCAAAAATCGCTTTTTGTCTGACCTCCCCAGGTGAAAGTCACGATGTAGTGGACCTGATCTCTTACGGGAAAGATCTCCGGGTTCTCCCATTCGTTCCAGGAATCATATTTGTCGTGGTAGCCCTTGAAGTCCATTAGATGCTTCAGCAAAACGTCCTTATGAACTCCCTCATGGGGGCGCATTTGGTCAATCGTAAATCGACCGCTTTTCAAAGTCTCCACAAATTCGTGCCAAATTTTAAGATCATCTTGGCAGTACGCCCTCTGGATGCTTAAAACGAATATTAGACAAACGGAGATGAGGAACATCCAAGTTCTTTTCATAAGCTCTCCTTGGATTAAAAATATACTGAAGACCAGCAGTACTATATGTTCGATGGGGCAGGATAACTATCCTGCCCCATCATGTATTGTCAATAAATGATATTTTAAACCGCTACGCTTTCTTTCTCGCGAGGTGGTTGACTCCTTCCAGGAGCATGTCGATGTGTTTCGTGGAGATGTAGATGTTCGTCGACACGCGGACACCGTGGGTGTTGTCCCGTTCTCTCCCGATGGTGCGGACGACGATGTTGTACTTCTCCCTGACATAATCGACAATGTAGTTAGGGTCGACGCCTTCGACGGAGAATGCTGTCAAGCCTCCGCTCAAATAGGGATTTTCGGAGGAGTGGAGTCTGACCTTGGGGATTTTTTTCAATTCCTGCTTCAGGTAGCCGGCGAGTGTTTTAATTCGCCGTTCGATGCGCTGTTTGCCGATGGCGTTCTGGAAGTCGAGAGCTTCTCCGAGCGCGAAGATGAGGGGATCTGCTCCCTGACCGAGTGTCTCGAATCTCTGAGCGGTCTTATTCGTATCCCAACCCGATGAAGCGATTGCGGGCCATATCTTGTCCTGGGCTTCTTTGCGAACATACAGCAAACCGCATCCGGTTGGAGCGCCGCACCATTTGTACGGACTGGAACAGAAGACATCGATACCGAGTTTTTTCATGTCCAGGTTGAGCATGCCGATACCGTGGGCGCTGTCGGCGATCACGAGGATGTCTTTTTTGTGTGCCATTTCACTGAGTTCTTTTAGAGGAAAGATAAGGCCCGTGATGTAGACCGTGTGGCTGACGCAGATGACTTTGGTCTTAGGAGTGATGGCTTTCTCGAATGCGCTCACGATTTCCTCCACCCTTTTCGGAGGTGCCCCGATGGTGACATCAGTGATGGTTATACCGGTGCGTGCTTTTTTGAGGCCCCATGCGCTGAGCCCGGCTGGATGTTCCTGGGATGTGATGAGCACTTCGTCGCCCTCTTTTAGATCGACGCCGTTGGATGTCAAGTTCAATCCTTCGGTCGTGTTCCGATTGATGGCCACTTCGTCCGGAGAAGCGTTCACGAACTCGGCCAGTTTGACCCGAACGTCGTTCTTCATACTCGGGAAAAAGTTGTAGCAATCGTACGGATTCGTGGCCTGCACCTTGAAGTATTTCATCAACGTGTTGAACACGGGTTCGGGCATGGGTCCGACGGTTCCGTTGTTCATCATGATGAGACCGTCCTCAAAAATGAAGTGCTTTCTTATGGCATCCCAGTAGGCGCCGTCAGGGGAGCTATCTTTCAACACCTGCTGGTTCAGCGCGGCAATGCTCTGATAAACGGCTGCATTCAGTTTATTGAGCGAATAAATGGAAAGAGCAGATCCTCCGGCCAGGTATCTCATAAAGTGTCTTCGGTCCATTGGTTCCTCCTGTTATTGGTGTAAAAGAAATTATTTTATGATCATTGTATCATTGTCGAGCAAGTTCGCTACAAGGTTCTGAATTGCCACCCGGTAATTCAGGGGTTTGTCCGGTAAATCTTCGCGACGAATGTCGGACGTCAGCTTTTGGATGGATTCATCGTCCAGTGTGTTCCTCAAACTGATGACGGACTCGAAGAACGATGCGGTTTTTGCAGCGAGAATGCCTTCCGCGCCGACGCGGCAGATTTTTCCGTTTTTATCCACCAAAGCACCTGTGACATGAAGGACTTCAACCGGGTCGTCCAGCGAAGTCAGCCATTTCACGGGGACGCGATACCCTGTGCCGAGCGCCAATTCTTTCTGACCCGATACATTTTTTTGCCGAACGAGATACTCGCTTAAGCCGACGGTGATGAATAAGATGAGATCGACATTCTGTCTTTCTGCGATCTCCAGCAAGTTGCTTTTCCATTTCGTCGACGCGTTTTTGTAGTAGAGAACCATCGGAGGACGTTTTTCGTCTTCCTTGTCTGTATATGAAGTTCCGCTGATCGGGGCTCCGAACATGTCGGCGTATCCGACGAATAAATCCGGACCTTCATCATGGGACAGTTCGATGGCGTGAAGAGGTGAGGTCCATTTTTTATTCGCCAAAAAGCGATTCATCTCGTCGAGTAGTTTTTGCCACAAATCGTTGGTCCCGGTACGGTCGATCCTCTGATCGAGGATGATGGGAAGGTGTCCGATCTTTGCATTTTTCAAGTTAAGTATCGATACATTGCCGTGGTAGTAGGGCGGTTTTTCGAGCGTGATTTCCGTGCTGGTCCTGAATCCTTTCATGGCCGCACATCCGACGATAATGAACATCGCACTGAGGGCAATAAGATGAATCGTCGTTTGCATGCGTGAGTAGGTCGATTTCATCATGAACTCCTTCGGTCATTGACGTGTCTTCTGAGAGGATTTTAAAGTTGTCATTTCTGACGGAGAGATATTTCCCAAAAGTATACTCTTTTCTCTGCACAATGTCAAGGAATAACTATTTAAGGATTCTTTTAAAAAATGCTTGTAAAATTGGGATGGATTGTCTATCATTGGTATAGGAACCTTTTGTTGATTCTACCGTTTTAGAATCGTTCATTCGGCAATTTTATCAGTAGTAAGGAGCTATCATATGAGAGGGTGTATTCGTATTTTTGTCGCCGCGATGCTGTTCAGCGGTTCGCTGATGGCGGCTGATTTCCCCAAGATCGATGGCTGGAAGCCCGTGAGTGAGGTGAAAGCGTACCAGCCGGAGAACCTCTGGGAGTACATCGACGGCGCCGCGGAGCTGTTCTTGTCTTACGGCTTCCGTGAGATGGTTTGTTGCGATCTTTCCGCGAAGGATCGGGTCGTGACGGTTCATATTTACGACATGGGGACGCGGCTGAACGCATTCGGGATTTATCGGACGGAGCGGCCTGACGGGATAGAGAGACTGCCTGTCGGAGCGGAGGGAACGGTATTGCCTCCTTATCAATGTCTGCTCTTGAAAGACCGTTTTTACGTGAAAGTGGATGCGTATGAGGGGGAGATCAGCGAAACTATTGGGAAGGCATTGCTGGCTGCGGTGGCCAAGGCGTTAAAGGGAGAGAATACGTTTCCCGAAGAGTTCAAACAGCTTCCTAAGGAAGGGCTGATCGCGGGTTCTGAAAGATATGTCAGGGAGAATTATTTAGGTCTGGCCGATCTGAATCGTTGTGTGTACGCCGAATATAAGGGAGAGAAGGGGAAAACATACCAAGTTTTTACGATGCTTCCAGGAGAGAGGGAATCTATTACGACGCAATGGGAGAAGCTAAGCGCGAAGTGGAAGGCAAGGGATCACAAGGGAACGCCTGTTCTCTATCGGACGATACCGTACAAAGGATTTGTTGGAATCGTACTCGTCAAGGGGAAAATTTTCGGAGTATCTGATGCGGAGGATGAAGTGGAGATGTTGCATCGAATAGAGATACTCCTTGAATGATGGATGCGCTAACTGTATTTTTCAAATCGGGCCCGACATTTAAGTCGGGCTTTTTTTCAAAATGCCGGCAAGGTGCGGAAATCATCCATTCCTTCGCTGTTCGCATAAAAAAAGTCCGTGCATTGAGAGTTGCACGGACTAAACAAGGGGTAGAGAGGAAAGGAGGTTTTTCCTGCCGTTTCTATTCATTGGCAAATGACATGCCAGAAGGACTTTAGAGAGTTAGTCGCCAAGAAAACAATGTTTTATGTATTCTGTCTGATTCTGATAAATGGGTACGATGTATTGCAAAAGTGTTTAAAATGGGAAATCTCGTTACAGATTGAAACTCTATAATTTTATTGACAAAATGTGAACATTTCTTTAACTTTGTAAGCATTTAGGACGAATTTACTTCTTCTTGAATCCGCTGCAGGCGGACGATTCGGACTTCATTCATAGACGCTCGCTTCATATGAGTGGGTGAAAACTCATGATGCCTCGGAGAATACTCCGAGGAGGTTCAATATTCTTGAGTATTCTGTGTCAGCGACGGTAAATTGGACGGAGAAATTGTATGGTGAACCAGGTATTGGATAAGGTATACGATCCGAGACACGTTGAAAGCAAATGGTATGCGTATTGGATGGAGCATGGATGGTTCCATGCGATTGCGAATAGTGGTAAACAGAAGTACGTCATCATGATTCCTCCGCCCAACGTGACGGGCATGTTGACGATGGGCCATATTCTGAACAACACAATCCAAGATCTCTTAATCCGTTGGAAACGGATGGACGGGTATGAGGCCCTGTGGATGCCGGGCATGGATCACGCGGGCATCGCTACGCAGAACAAAGTCGAGGCGGCGCTTAAGGAGGAAGGTCTGACACGGCATGAGTTCGGCAGGGATAAACTGATCGCGCGGGTTTGGGAATGGAAAGAGGAATACGGCGGAATTATTCTCAAGCAGCTTCGCAAGCTGGGCGCCTCGTGCGACTGGGAGAGGGAACGGTTCACGATGGACGAGGGACTCAGCCGAGCGGTCCGAGAAGTTTTCATCCGACTGTACGAGAAGGGTCTTATCTATCGGGGGCGACGGCTCATCAACTGGTGCCCGCGCTGCCAGACGGCTTTGGCGAATGAGGAAGCTTCCAGTGTCGAAGTGGATGGGAAATTCTGGCATATCGCCTATCCCATTCAAGGATCGGATAGAGAAATCGTCGTTTCGACGACGCGCCCCGAGACGATGCTGGGCGATACGGCCGTGGCCGTTCATCCGGAGGATAAACGGTATGCGAACTTTGTCGGTAAGACAGTTTTGCTTCCTCTGATGGATCGCCCGATTCCGGTCATTGCTGATGCGCATGCAGATCCTGAGAAAGGCACTGGCGCTGTGAAGATCACACCGGCCCACGATTTCGAGGATTTTGAAGTCGGCCTGCGGCACGGACTTAATCAGATCACCGTGATCGATGAAAACGGCCGGATGAACGAGAATGCGGGGTCGTACAAAGGTTTGGATCGGTTCGAGGCGAGGAAGCGCATTCTTAAAGACCTGAAGAAGATCGAGCTCCTGCGGGGTGAAGAACCGCGCCTGACGCCTATTCCTCACTGCTATCGCTGCAATACAATTATCGAGCCGACTCTGTCGGATCAGTGGTTCGTGAAAATGAAGCCATTGGCCGAGCCGGCGATTCAAGCTGTGCGGGAGGGAAAGATCCGGTTCTATCCCAAACAGTGGGAGGACACCTATTATTACTGGATGGAGAACATACGGGACTGGTGCATCAGCCGTCAGATCTGGTGGGGACACCGCATTCCCGTTTGGACGTGCGCCAACGGACACACGTTCGCCAGCCGGGAGGATCCCGAACGCTGTCCGGAGTGCGATGATGCTCGTTTGGAGCAGGACCCGGATGTCTTGGACACGTGGTTCTCTTCCTGGCTCTGGCCGTTCAGCACGTTGGGGTGGCCCGAGGAAACGGAAGACCTGAAGGTTTTCTTCCCGACGGATACGCTCGTCACCGGGCCGGACATCATCTTTTTCTGGGTTGCCCGGATGATCATGGCTTCGATGGAATTCATGGGCGAGATTCCGTTTGATTTCGTTTATTTCAACGGAATGATCCGTGACCTATCCGGTCGGACGATGTCCAAGTCGCTGGGAAACTCGCCCGATCCTCTCTGGCTGATCGAAGGGGCCGATGAGGAGGCGACGAAAAATTTTTCAGTCAATAATCCTTCCTATAAGAAGGGCGTACCGGCATACGGAGCGGATGCAGTCCGGATGACGATGGTTTACCTCACCCCGCTGGGCGGAGACATTCATTTTGATCACACTTTGGTCGATTTTGGTCGGAAATTCTGCAACAAGCTTTGGAATGCCTCTCGGCTGGTCCTGATGCACATCGACGAGACGATGGAGTCGCCTCCGGTAGAAGAAATGGATTCGAGTCTGCTCGATCTTTCCGACCGATGGATTATGAGCAGGCTTCAGTATACTGCGGATAAAATTCGAAATGAATTGGCAGCATTCCGGTTTAACGATGCGACGCGGACGCTTTACAGCTTCGTCTGGGGGGAGTTCTGCGACTGGTATTTGGAGCTCATCAAACCGAGGTTGTACGGCAATGAAACGCCGGAGGCTAAAAAAGCCGCCCAGAGCGTCGTTCTCGAAGTGCTGGATCAGGTCCTGCGGTTGATCCATCCATTCATGCCGTTCATCACCGAGGAGATCTGGCAAGCCCTGCCGAGGCAGAACGTGTCTCAGGATCGACCCGCCACGATTATGGCGCAGCCATATCCTCATCCAAAGAAACGCTGGATCGACAAGACGGCTGAGGACGAGATGCGACTTATCCAGCAGACGATCGGTATCATCAGGAACATCCGCGGCGAGATGAACGTGCCGCAGGATCGAAGAGCGAGAGTCTTCCTGCGGGGTCCTCGGGAGAAACTGGCACTTTTGAAAATCCATCAAGACTACTTAAAAAGGCTGTCGATGGTGGAATCTCTTGAGACGGGTACGGATGCGGAAAAGCCGAAGGAAACCGCATCCGGTCTCGTCGGCGATTTGGAGATATTCGTTCCCCTCGAGGGCCTCATCGACATCGGTTTGGAAAGGGAACGGATCGAGAAAGAGATCGGACGGGTGGAGAAGATTCTTCACGGACTCAACCTGAAGCTGAGCCATCATGAGTTCATCAAGAAGGCGCCGTCGGAAGTTGTGGAGAAGGAACGATTGAAGCAAACGGATTTCCGTGAGAAGCTGAAAAAATTGCGGGAGAATCTGAAAGCGTTGGGGGAACCCTCACTCCGACTCTCTTTCCCGCAGAGCGGGAAGAGGGAATGATACAGAACCCTCACCCTGGCCCTCTCCCAGAGGGAGAGGGAAATAAGGACAGAGGGAGGGGCGATGGTTCTCTCCCCCGCTCAGCGGGGGAGAGTTAGAGAGGGGGTGAAATGCTGAAGAATCGATTGACCGACGTTGCGAGAAGATTGCGGAGGGATGCTTCTGAGGCGGAAAAAGCGCTGTGGCGAGTGCTGCGCGGACGGAATCTAGAGGGCTTGAAGTTCCGAAGACAGTATCCGATGGGAAATTATATCGCGGATTTCGTCTGTTTCGAAAAGCGCTTGATTATTGAAGTGGACGGTGGTCAGCATGCAGTGGATACAAGTGGAGATGAAAGACGAGATGCGTGGTTCAGAAAAGAGGGATTCGATGTGCTGAGGTTTTGGAATCACGATGTATTGACGAATGTGGAAGGAGTGGTCAAGGTGATTCTTGAGCGTTGTAATGAACCCTCACCCTACCCTCTCCCAGAGGGAGAGGGGAAAAAAGGGAGAGTTGGATAGGGGGATTTGCAGATGAATTTAATACAAGGAGATTGAGAGATGAAAAAGATAGTTTACTCCGTCGGAGTCATTTTGGGATTTCTGTCGTATTTGTGTGCACAGGAAGTATCCCTGACTGTCTAC
>JBDRSZ010000350.1:0-3079 GCA_043824415.1 bacterium
GGGCAAATCATTCCTGTCGAGAATGCTGGATGAATTCCACTCCCCGAAAGAATCATCGTCCTTTAAAACGGTCAATCGCATTCTGATTTTACCGTCAATCTTCCTCGCCGTCCAGCTACCCTCGATCTCGGCGATTGTCGCAAGAATATGGGCGACGCCGAAGGATAAGAACAGTAACAGGCATAGGCAAAGATTCGATCTGCACCGTTTCATCGTCAACCTCCTGATTATTTCGAGAGTGCGCTGCTTCTTTCATACAAGAAAACTTCGTAGATCAAGAAAAAGTTACAATCGATTTCCGTAACGATCGAATTTCCTGAAAGGAGGTTTTGATATTTGACCTGAATTTTTCACATTTTAAAATACACAGAATTATACCGACAAAGAAAATCCTGTTCATGTATTCTATTGAACTTTAGTAATTTTTATAAAAATCACTTTTGATTTGGAGAGGAGGGGTCATGCCTTTTTGTGAGCCGATGTATGAAGAGAGGGGACTCAACAAACTAAGGGGTGGGCATTAGTCCCGAAACTTCGGGAGTTGCGAAAGGGAAGATGAGTGGCGGATGTTCCTTCTTGTTGACCCACATGCTCGAAAGAAGAAATCAAGGCCTACAAAAAGGCGGATTCTTTGCGCCACTTTCTTCTAAAGAAAGTGGCTTGTCCTATTTCAATTTCAATGAACGAATTCTTGAGGATTTCTTACTCTTTTTAAAGGATTTGCCAAAATCTCGTATTCAATTTGACTTCTGTGTTTTCTTCCGTGTTTTTCTGTGGTATTTGAATGAAGCAGGATGAGCATCCATCCTGGGGAGCAATGCCGGCAGGATATAAAACGCAGTCATTCACTTCTGTTTTCGAATATAGATATTTCCTTCAAGACTCTTAAAAAGCAATTCCGGACCTCCGCCGTTGATTGTACCCTGAACCCAATCTTCCAGCGATACTTTATACAATCCGGTCACGTCCGACCGATCGCCCTGAATTTTTCTTTTTTCCATTTGGATTTCATAATTACTAAATATTTCGCCGTTGTCCGTTTTTATTTTTAATCTCGCTCTCAAATCTTGGGGAAATGTGACATCGATTTTCCCCTCGATCGACGTAAAAGCCATTGGAATCCCAGGGGTGACTTCTGTGAACCTTACAAAAATATCGCCGTCAATCGTATTCACAACAGCCGAGCCTTTTATTCCGTCCAAGATGACATCGCCGTTGACGTTCGTGATTTCCATTTCTCCGGTGACATCCTTCACCGTGATTTTGCCGCTATGGTACGTTTTCAGCTTGAGATTGAACCGACGCGGTACGGTAACATCCAGGTCGATCGTGTGCCTGTGGGAATTTGTCTGCACAACCAACGTGTTGTCCTTCTCTTGTGCGTTCAGCTGTATCGTTCCCGAAGCGACCCGTCTCAATCCGTCGGTGCGTATTTCATCGGATATTTCTTCAAGTCTCTGTCCGGAAGAAGCCTTGACGATGACAGCCTCACCGTCGTATCCGGTCACGTTGATCGATCCCTTGATATGATCGATGACGAGCACGCCGGGATTCCCGGGCCGACTCAAAGGAACGATGATCTGTTCTCCGGAATTGTCCTGAGAAAAACTCGGGTGAACGATGACCGACAGAATCACCAAGACAATGATTGATGTGTTTCTCATTTCAAGCTATATCCTCTGATCTGATACGAAAGTTATCATTCTTCTACATCAAAACAGCGACCGTTCTTTCGATCCGGCCCCGAATCGTATCGTTCAAATCCCTCCTCTTGAGCAGCTCTTGAAACTGCTCCACCGATCTCTTCTCCTGAAGAGCGATCATGACGTCGGCCAACGCCAACTGCACCAATGCGGATTCCTGTCTTCCGATCGACTGGATGAGGCCTTCCCTCACCTTAGGATAGTCAGCGAATTCACGAAGCGCCTCCACGGTCGCCAGCCTCACATTTTCATTCGGGTCATTGTTGAGGGTCTTTAAGAGCGCCTGAATGACCTTATCATTCACATTCTTCAAATCCATCGTCAAGTTCACCGCCTTAAGCCGCTGGGTCACAGACGACTGATCGATGAGCGTGAGCATCATGACTTCTCTCATCTCCTGAATCTCCGCGGACATGCGATGGAGTTGGGAATCAGATCGAACGCCCGGAGTCAACCACGCGCCCACCGCCCATCCTGCCACGAGCAGAATGACGCCATACGCAAATTGCGGAACGTGCCTCTGCGCGAAAAAGGATTGAAAAAGACCGAGCGGATTCCTGATCCGCCGTCTGCGCTTCTGCAGCTTCTTTTTACATGCATCGAGCATGGAATAAAATTCAATGTCCATTTTTTCGCTCGGCTCCGGCACGCGAAAAGATTCCATGCTGCTGAACACTGCTTCCAATTCTTCCAGCTCGCTCAATTCATATCCGTTCTGACGCAGAAGCTCTTTGAATTCTTCTTCCTGTCGGGGAGTCAAATCTCCCCTCAAGTACTCAACGATCATCGCTTCTACTTGCTGCTTTTTCATCTCCGTCACTTCTCCAGTCTTGTATAGATTTTTCTCAAATGATTCAATGCCCGGAAAATGCGTACTTTGACCGTCCCTTCCGTACAATTTACAATCTCTGCGATTTCCTTGTATTTCAAATCATGGTACCGGCTCAATATCAATACTTCACGTTGTTCATCGCTCAATTGTCCCATCGCTTTTTCGAGTAATTCCCGCCGCTCGAATTGCTCACTATGATCATCATGATAAGAAGGTTCCGGAATGTTTTGCTTCAATCCGTCAATCGAATATTCTCTTCGCTTTTTTTGATTCTTCAAATGATCCAAAAATACGTGATGCGCTATCGAATACATCCACGATGAGAATTTCCCTTCGTTACGGAATTGCTGACTGTACTTCAGAATTCGGTAGAAGACATTCTGCACCAAATCCTCGCTCGCTTCTGGAGCACAAGTCTGTCTGTAAAAATAACCGAACAGCATTTTCCTGTGCCGGTCGTACAGCATCCCGAGTTTATCCACGTCCCCCGATTTGACTTTTTCCATCAGCGCATTATCAGAAACGGATTCCAAGCCGCCATCCC
>JBDRSZ010000351.1:0-18899 GCA_043824415.1 bacterium
AAAGATAGATGTTGAGCAGGCTAAATTCGGGATTTAAATCCAACAGGACCTCGAACCGGTGATGGTTGAACTGTTTCAGGGATTTGGAAGTGAGGAGGTTCCACAGGCTGTATTTTTCGAGGTTGGTGGTTTTAATCGTACGGTCGATGAGGAGCTGAATCTTCTCTGTTTCCGCGCTGTTTACATCGGAGCCCGGAACCAGAACAACGAGGTCCTTTTGAGGAAATAGACGGATGATTTCGGAGATCGTCTTGCTGTGAGCTGTGATTTTTCCCTCCGATGGACATACGATGAGGATTCGCGTTGCTTTTTTCAGATGGTCCCGAAAGTGGATGGGGTGATCTTTTGAGATGGGATGAACGAAGTACCGGATGATTCGTTCTGAAATGGTTTGTTGAACTGTCATGTGCGTATCGTCTTTTAAATCTCTCGATAATATAGCGATAATGAGAGATGGAAGCAACCGAAACTTTCATCGTTCCGATGGATGTTCTGGCCGATCTTCACTTGAGTCATAAGAAATAGACAGCAATATGTGTCGAGCGGCCGTGTTTTTCAATATTTGAATATCTTCGCCGCCTCGAGGATGAGCTTGGGATGCTTGAAGAGAGCGGTTTCCATGATGCGGAAGAGCGTCCTCTTAGCTGGCGGGATGTCGACGAGGATTTCCGCGATCTTATTGAGGTCCTCGTCGGAAAGCTTTGTGACGACTTTTTTGATCCGGTAGGCCCGCTCGTTGTTCTTGCCCTCTGCCTTGTGCCAATCCCGAGGGTATTCGGACAGCCGCTCGGCCGAGACGTCACCCGTACGGACGGCTTCGGCTGCGACTTTTCCTGCGATGCGTCCGGCGATGAGCGCGTTGCCGATTCCTCCGCCGCTCAGAGGATTGACTTGATGAGCGGCATCTCCGACGAGCATCAATCCATCCGCCACGATCGTTTTGAGTGTAGGAGCGGTGGGAACGCCGCCCGCGACCATCGTCAAAACGGAAGCAGTGGGGAATCTTTTCCGGATGAATTCCTGTAAAAATACAATGGCTTTCTTATTCTTGGAGAAGGCACCGGAAATACCCAATCCTACGTTAGCTGCTTTTGGGCCTTTGGGGAAAATCCAGAGGAATCCCCCCGGAGCGACTTGGCGTCCGAAATGGATTTCGATGTATTCCGGGTCGATGTCTATGCCGGTCAATGTCATCTGAACACACGTGTCCATGTCTTCGGGCGGCGTCCGCGTGTCGATCCCCGCAAGCCGTCCTACGCGCGATTCGATGCCGTCCGCGCCGACGACGATGGCACTTCGGATTTCATAATCCTTGGCGAGATGTCGTACCTTCACTCCCGCGACGGTTCCCCTTTCGATCATCAGTCCGTAGACGTACGCCTTCGTCATGATCTCAGCGCCCGATTCTGCGGCCATGGCGGCCAAGTCGGCGTCGAAGAGTTTTCTGTGGAGGATGAATCCATATCCGCCCACGTTGGGTTCGACTGCGGTTCCGTCGGGAGCGAAGAGCCTGGCGCCTTTAATGGTCTGGGCGATCCAACGGTCTTTTACCTTGACGAAAGATTTGAGTGCGATTTCCGATACGCCCTCTGCGCATCGGACGGGCATGCCGATCTCGCGGTCTTTTTCTAGGAGGAGTACAGATGCGCCTCCTTCCGCGGCGTGTTTGGCTGTCCAGGATCCGGCGGGACCTCCGCCCACGACGACGATATCGTATTTTTCTTTCATGAGACAGCCTCCGGGACACCGAGTGGACAGATGTCCACACAAGCGAAACAGAGTGTGCAAGATGCTTCGTCGATCGTAATGGAAGATTCTTTTAGTTCGATGGCGTCCGCCGGGCAGACAGCTACGCAGGTTCCGCAGAAATCGCAGCGCTCTCCCTCGATGAAGATGGTGGTATTCGTCATCTATACCTCTGGCTTATTCATCTACGATTTGGCTTTTAGTGTACGAATTTTATGGACATTTTGCAACAATTCTTTGACGGATCGGGGATGGACGAGGAGGTATCTCTGGGTGTAGCATGTCGTCCAGCAACCATTGCACGAACGGTACGCGTCGATGCGGTCGGTGTATTCATTGCTCTTGAATATATCATCCAACGGCTGTGTGAGGATATTCCCGATGGGTCCGCCGTAGCAGAGGTGAACGCTGCCGTCTTCGGTGATGGTCGTCCGCGTTGCAAGAACGGGCGCATGGGCGAAAGCACAGAATCCTACCGGCTTGCCTTCCACAAAATCGGCGATCCCCTCGATGTAGGTGTTCAAGTTTAAAATTTGCGGGTTTCCTCTAAGAAAATCCAACGCAGTGTCCAGCCGCTTGCCAGGTTTTAGGCTTAGCTCGTTGTCCCGTCGGGTTGTTTCCGTTAGGCTGTGGTAAAATCCGACGGTCGTCTTCCATCCGATGTCGTTGGCTGTTCTGATCAGGCGAGGGACCTGCTCGAGGTTCAGGTCATTCAGGACGATATTGGCATAGAGGAGAGATTTGGAGGCACCCCGATTTTTAGAGAGCCATTCCATGTGCTTGAGCACGGTCGTGGAAAAATCCTTCACGCCCCGCAAATCGTCTCCGAGTTTCCCGAATCCGTCCAGCGAGGTTTGAATGTGAATGTCGTTCTCCAGTGCGATTCGTCCAATCCGTCGGATGGTCTCGGTTTTGTTAACCAGTCCCGTGACGAGCGTCGTCGCGACGGAGAACGTCTTTTTCGCTTCCATCAAGATTCTATCGAGATGGGGCACGAGTGTGGGCTCGCCGCCGGAGATGAATCCGATGGTCGCGCCGTATTTTCTCAGACGCTGAGCAACAATCCGGAAATGCTCCCAGCTCATGGACGGCGGATCCGTTGTTCTTTCGTATATGCTGCATTGACGACATCGCTGGGTGCAGAGCCGGGTGAGCCGTATTTCTGTGCTGGAGTTGAGGGGCTTGCCGGTCAGACTCCGCTGTGCGATGCGGAGGAGCGTTTTGGGCCAGGTGGTCGCTTTCATTCGGCCGACTCCTGGGATGGGGCATGCGTTCTACCTTTCCACATGAAGCCGCCCACTGTTCCGATGAGTCCGACGAGAACGACGTAGGGGATCTGAAGAATGAACCAGATGGGGAAAATTTTCAAGAGGTCCGACCGATGGACCACGCTGCATCCCTTCCAAAGAATCAGCCATTCGACGAGGAGTTTAAAGCCCAGAACGACGAGCGGAAGCGTGGGATTTCTTGACAGGAGGAACATTATGGGTAGTTGAATGATGATGGAGAGGTTGAGCATGAATGTCGCGGCAATGTAACCAAAGAAAGGCTTGTTCAGTATGCGTTGGTAGGAACCGTTGGATGTCCATCGTTTGCGCTGGTTGAAGAGGTCGCGCAAGGTTTTTTCGGGTTCGGATGTGTTGAAACCTTTTCGTGAAGGAGCGAACCGAATTTTCCAGAAAGTTTTTTTGTGAACGAGTTGGAGGAGGAGGATATCATCGCCGGATACGCGGTGACCGATACGTGAAAACCCTCCGACTTGATCGAATGCCTGGCGGCGATAAGCCAAGTTCTGGCCGGAAGCGGCGAGGGGCCACCCCGAATTCAGGGAGCCCTGAGCTGCGGCCATGAGTGTTAGGAAATCGACGGCCTGGATTTTCTGGAACAGGGACTGCCTGTCTCCTCTCCGACTTAGCTGAGAGAAACCGACGACCATTCCAACATCGGGAGTAAAATATGAAACCATGGATTCTATCCACGTCGGCAGGACGCGGCAGTCGGCGTCCGTTGTCAGGATGATTTCGCCTCTGCTCTTCCGGATGCCGAGATGGAGAGCGTTCTTCTTGGGCGTCAGGCCGTGTTCCGCCGTCTCACTATTTAACAGTTGAATTCTCGAATCCTTATCTGCGAATCGCCGGACGATGTCGGCGGTGCAGTCCTCCGAGTGGTCGTTGACGACGATGATTTCGAATCGATCCTTGGGATAGGTTTGAGCGCTTAAATCTGCGAGGAGCCGGGCGATGGTGTCTTCTTCGTTGCGTGCGGCTACGATGACGGAGACGGTCATTTTTTCGTCCTGCGTTTTCCGGTTGGGGAAATACAGTCCGATGAAAAACAGGAGCAGTCCGACGATGTAGATTCCTGCGGAGACGATGAGGAGCAGATTTAAAACAAAGAGCATATCACTCCATCCGTGCTTTGTAGGCGTCCTCTTTCCATTTGAAATTTCCGAACTGGCCCCAGAGCCCGAATACGAGGATGTACAGAGGATGAATCAGAGCTGCGATGGGGAAAACCATGAGCGCTTTTTGCTGACCGAAAAGAAGAGCAGTTTTTCGTATCGACACGAATTCGAAGAGAGATTTGGCTAAAAAAACTCCGATGAACAGGGGCCAGAGTCGGACGAGGACGGCTGAAATTAAAAGTAAGGCGTTCATGAGGTAGACTGCGATTAATCCGATTTTCAGGACGGCGTCGTAATGCCGGCCTTTGGATGCGTGCCTCGTCCTCTGGGAGAAAAAGGCCTTCATCGTTGTTGGTGGTTTGGATGAAACAACGGAATCCGGGTCGACGGCATACCTGCATTTCCAGTCCGTTTTTCGACGAATCCGATGGAGCAGGAGATCGTCGTCCCCTGAAGTAAAATGACCGATGGCTTCGAAGCCTCCGACCTGTCGGAAGACGGATTTTCGGTAGGCCAAATTCCGGCCCGTACATGTCAATGGGTAGCCGACACCGAAGCTGCCGGCTGCGATTCCGGCTAAGGCCAAAGCATCCAGGGCGATCAGACGCTGTAAAAATGAAGAAGAAAGGAAACGGTCGAGTGGAGAAAATCCTGCGACGATGCCCACGTCGTTTTCAAAATAACGAACCATGGCCGAGATCCATCCCGGTCGCACGATGCAGTCGGCGTCCGTGGTGAGGATGATCTCACCGAGCGAATGACGGATACCGGTGTCGAGGGCCCATTTTTTGGGGGCCATTTCAGGGCTTGCCTCCGTGATGTTCACGAGTCGGAATCGAGCATCTTTCTGGACGAACGCTTTGATGCGTTCTTGCGTACGGTCTGTCGACCGGTCGTTGACAACGAGGACTTCGTATTTATCAGCCGGATAGTCCTGGGATGCGAGTCCGTTCAGACAGGCGGATATGTTTTCTTCTTCGTTCCGCGCCGCGATGACGACGGAAACCATGGGCTGTTGCGACTGTGTTCCGGGTTTCAATCGGTTCATCCCGATGATGAACCAGACCAGGATAGCGATGTAATCCATCGCCAGCAGCACCAGAGAGATCGAGACGACGGTTATCATGAGCGATCGAACTTAATAGTTGATGAGGAAGTGGAGTCGGATGGTGTGGTCTTCGGAGCGCTTGCCCTGAATTCCATCCGTATTTCTTGTTTTCAGGTAGTTGTATATCATTGTTAGGAATGCGTCCCGGAAGAGCTGGATTCTGATGTCCAGGCCCCAACGCCACTGTGTCTCGACGATTCCGGAGAGAAACCGTTTTCTGGTTCCCATCGATTCATCGTGAGGCATGTCAAGGTCACCCTCGCCGTGCCGGATGCGTTCGGAAATGAGGCCGAACCGCAGGTCCCGGTTGATGAGATACCCGGCCCTGAAGAACAGATCGTCGCTGTTGGGACCGAGCCAGTGGCCGATGGATTGGTCGTAATTGGAGTAGACGTTGATTTCTTGATAATGTGTGTAGACGTACGGCTCGACGCGGGTGTATTCGAAGGTCAGGTCGGCGTCGGACAGACCGAAGGGAGAGACCCATCGCCAGCCGGTGAGGAAGGCGAATTTATTCCCGTAGTAGGTGAAGGGATTTTTGGCCAACGTGAAATCGTCGATGAAGAGCTCGCAGTAGAGCTTGTGGTTCTTGCGGGGAAAAGCGACGACATCGAATCCCAACGTGTTGTTGTCCTTGTCTCCCAGATGGTGTTCTGCGATGTGGTAGGGCATGAGGGGGTTGAGGTACATGGGTTCAACACCGCGGTCGCCGTAGATGACGAGCTCGCTGCCTCCGACCGTGAGCCAGCGCGCGATGCGCAGCTCGAGGCGGTGAGCTGCCAGGTATTTGGTCCCGATCCCGCTGTTCAGTTTTCCGTGGATGCTGACAAATCGGAATCGCTTAAATTGCACTTGTAGTTTCAGGAAATCGAAGCGCGGATTCTGGGCTGAGAGCATGAGACTGCCGCGGACTCCGGGTCCCCACTGTGCTCTGCCGCGGCCCAGTTCCATTCGGAACCAGGAACGACTGTAAACGATATAAGCGGTCGCATCGTCTGTGTAGGCATTCTTACCAGAGATGGATACGGGGGCTCCGAGAGAAGGATCGAAATGCTCGTCGGTGATGTCTTGCCCTTTGATAAGTGTGTTCTTGGCGAAGAGGAAGAATCCCACGTTGTCTTTCAGCTGTCCCCGGATGATTCCCCCGAGTGTGGTCTGCGAGACCGTTTCTGACTCTTCGCGTCGATCTCCCATTCCGATATCGAGGGACTGCTCGGCACGGAGATCCGCTTTGATTCGGTTGTCATCCTCCCTCCACTGGAGAAGATGACGTTCGTGGTAGCGGCGCTGCGCCTCTACGTTTAGTTTGGCAAGTTCTTCGTGGAATTCCCCTTTCAGCTGTTCGAAGAGGGCCGCTTCAGCAGAACTTAGATCGCCATTGCCGGAATGGATGCGTCCTTCCGCTTCGGCCAGCATTCGGGCTACGTCGTGACGCGAATACGGTTTGGAAGTCAGGATCAACTCTCGAACGAATCCTTTTGTCTGCAGACGATCGAGGAAGTCGTAGGCCCAGTGTTCAAGGAGCACGTTGACGGATTGGGACTGCAGGAGAGAAACCGACGCGATGAGCAGTCCGAGGATGAGGAATGATTTGTGTTTCATAAGATCACAACAAATGTGTACTGGTATCGATTAATAATATAGCCATTATGGAAAATGGAAGCAAACGAAACTTCCAATAGGGGGAAGTATCTAAAAATCTGTTTATTGAAACAGAGATAGGGCAAGCCACTTTCTTTAGAAGAAAGTGGCACAAAGAATCCGCCTTTTTGTAGGCCCATTTTTCTTCTGTTGAGCACCTGCATAACAAGAGGGGATGTCCTCCACCCATTTCCCCCTTCGCAACTCCCGAAACTGGAGTTTCGGGACTAATGCCCACCCCCTATGTAATCGACTAACCTATTTTAAACTATCGGCTGACAAAAAGGCGTAATCCCTCCCTAAAATAATCCAGAAGAGATTTTTATAAAATTTGTAAAATCGAATACAATATTGGAGATCAAAAAAGGAGCTTGCCCTAATGCGACAATTTATGCTGCTTCAGTTTGTGGATGATCCGGTCGAGTATGGCGACCGAGAGTAATGACAATCCTGCGAAGGGAAGGAGCGTGAAGCTTCCGTTCAGGCCGGAGAACAATTGTTTCAGCGGTCTGAGGACGGCGATATTGAAACCCAGCTTCGGAAGTGTGATGCGGCCCAAGGCTTCAGCCAACGGTTTTAAATCGGCGAAATAGAATGTCGCTCCGAGAGCCAACAGAACGCCCGCACCGATGAATATGATCTCTGTGACGGGGAAGGCGAAGGGCGTTGCTTGCTGAGGCGATAGTTTAGAGAGAATAGTTTCCGCGAAGTTTTTTGGAAGCTTGAATCCGGGCTCGGCTTTCAATCCCATATACAAGTTCCGGTAGAATTTCAGATGATCCTGGCAGAATTCGCATCTTTCTAAATGCGACCTTTGCGTTGATGCCTCATCCGGAAGGATTCCATCCAGCAGATTCTGGATCTCATCGTCCGTTAAGTGCTTGCGTTCCATAATTCCTCAATTCGATATTTGGATAGCAACTTTTCTTTCAACTGTTTCCTTGCTCGGAACAGATGGCTCTTCACTGTTCCTTCGGGCATGTCCATGATCTTACCGATTTCGGCGTAACTCATTTCCTCGAGATGGTAGAGCGTTAATATCGTTCTGTACCTTATGTCGAGCCGGTTTATCTCGCCCTGCAGACGGGACGCGACGTCTTGGTCTTCAACGAATAGATCCGGGAGCGCGTGATTTCCGGTGACGTTTTCCAAAGATTCCGTCTCAGGCGTGCGATCGTCAAACAGGGGGATTTTCTTTTTCTGGAGGTGGTTGATGCATGTGTTGTACGCGATCTTGGCAATCCACGTCGATACTTTCGCCTGATACCGGAATGCATTCAAATGTTGGTAAACCTTTACGAAGACATCCTGGCATAAATCTTCCCTATCTGTCGCATTCGAGACCATTCTGAAGACGATATGGATGACGAGTCGTTTGTACTTCTCGATGAACGACTGGTATGCGGCGGTGTTTCCCGCCTTGATGCTTGCGATGAGCGCCCGGGTCTCTGTCATTGGTCCGTTTCTCATGCCTTCTTTAATATACGACAGAAAAGGGAAAAATATGTTGCAAAAAAATTTATCGATGGCTGCAACATTTTTTTGTATCGTTTGTCTGATAGAACGAATGAGAGGCAATAAAATGAATCACTGGTCCATCTAACAAATCGATTTTTTCAAGGAGGATACCATGGACGAGCAGCTTATGAGTGTGATGATTGTGGCCATCTGTTTTTTCTCGGTCATCGCTTTTGTGAAGATTCTTTCAGACAGCAAAATCCGGAGCAAGCTGATCGACAAGGGGATGCTGGATGAGAATGTGAAGTATCTGTATTCCAGCGGTATGAATGGTCATGTTCCGTCGTCGCTGAAATGGGGGATGGTACTGATCGGTTTGGGATTGGCCTTCCTGATCGGCCTACTCGTGCCGTCGGACTACACGGGTGAGATCACAGTCGGGAGCATGTTCGTTCTGGCCGGATTGGGACTGATCGTGTATTATTTTATCGCGAGGAAGATGGCTAAAAAATTGGGGGAATGAAACGTTTGACGTCGCAGGAACGGTCTTCATTCCAATTGTTCGATGCCATATCACTTGATAAATCATCGTCGAGAATGAGAAGAGCCACAGTTGGGCTCTTCTTCATTTTCAGCGCAATCGTTCTGATGATGAAAATATGGGAGCTGCCCTTCTTGAATATACTCAACACAAAGTGGTTTTCGGATTTTTATCGGAGACCTCACCTAAATCCTCTCCTTGAAAAAAGGAGAGGACCACATTGTGAAATCCGAAAACCACTTTGGTTCGACTATATCTTAATTTTTTATCGAAGGAGGAATCGTGGAATGGAAAGAGACACTCAAAGATCCATGACGAAGTATTATCCGCGGACGATTGTTCTTGTGAGTATGTTCTTTGTCTTCTTTTTTATGCGTTCACCAAGCCTTACGAGTCAAGACATCAGCTTGAAGGCGGATGAGTACATCCAAGCGCATGTGGGCATGAACCAGTTCAGCGGATCGGTTTTGATTGCGAAGGACGGCCAAATCATTCTCAAGAAAGGGTATGGTTTTGCCAATTACGAACATGATGTCCCGAACGATGCGCAGACGAAATTCTGTCTTGCATCGCTCACAAAACAGTTTACTGCGATGGCAGTCATGCAACTCTGCGAGGCAGGCTTGCTGAACGTGGATGATCCAATCAACAAGCATATTCCCGAGTATCCGAACGGCGATAAAATCACGATTCATCATTTGCTGTCCCATACATCCGGAATTCCCAACTTCACGGCTTCGGTTGATGAGGAGACGCGTGTGAAACCGTGCTCGTTGGAGGAAATCATCGAAAGGTTCAAGGACGAACCGTTGGAATTTACTCCGGGAGAAAAATTCCGGTACTGCAATGCGGGGTACTACCTGTTGGGTTATGTCATCGAAAAGGTGACGGGCGCATCTTATGAATCGGTTCTGAAACGACAGATATTCGATCAGCTCGGCATGGCAAACTCAGGGTACGACCGACACAGCTCCATCCTCAAAAAAAGAGCGAGCGGATATTCCCTCCGCGATTCTAAACTCGTCAATGCGGATTATGTATGCGTCGCCAACACGCATGCATCGGGTGCTCTGTATTCCACGGTCGAAGACCTTTTTCTCTGGGACCGCGTTTTATATACTGAAAAGCTGTTGAAGAAGAAATCATTGGAGTTGATGTTTACACCTTTTACGGATCAGTACGGATACGGATGGGGAATCGTTCAGGTCTTCGACAGGAAATTCGTGGGGCATAACGGAGATATGGAAGGGTTTCAAACGCACATTTCCCGTTTCATCGATGATGATGTGTGCGTGATCGTCTTGAGTAATTACGGCCATGCTCCGATCGGCAAGATCGGCGTGGATCTGGCAGCTATCGTTTTTGGGGAATCCTATACAATCCCTCGGCAGCGGGTTGCTGTTTATGTCGACCCTGAAGTCTATAATGCGTATGTGGGGCAGTATGCAGTCAGTCCAAAATTCACCCTAACGATTATAAAAGAGGATGACAGACTCTATTGCCAGCCTACGGGTCAGGAGAGACTGGAAATCGTGCCCGAGTCGGAGAGCACGTTTTTTCTGCGAGAAGTCGATGCTCAAATCTCGTTTGTGAGGGACGAAGATGGGAAGGTCGGAAAGCTGATTCTCCACCAGAGCGGAAGAGACATACCTGCCAAGAAGGTCGAGTAGGCATCATACAGTTTGAAATAGCAGGATTCATTTTGTATATTTGGGTAAATCGATGCATGAAAAGGGAAATAGGAGGAACCGATGAACAAAGGAGACCATCCTTTTTATCGTAGACATATCCTCTTTCTAACAATGGGGATATTGGTTGCTGTAGGCTCAACTTTTTCGCAGGGACAGAACGAGACTCTCCAGGGGAGATGGAAAGAAATCGTGGGTGAGTATGAGCTTCGTGTTCAGGGCGTGGGCGTCGTCAACATGAAGTTGTTGTTCAAAGACGGAAAACTCCTGTCTTACGAGGAGGGGGATAATGAGCCTACTTTGTTTGAGCCGGTTGAGGGTAAAGAACTTGAGTTTGTCTATCGTCACGCGACTCGCGGGTTGTATCACGTCACGTTTACGAAGGATGCTCAGGGAAAATACACGCGTTTACGGGCCGTCAATGAGACGATAGGATTTGAGGCCACCGGGAAGAAAAAGAAGCCGCTCGAAGAGAGTTTTACGACTCCTGAGCTGTCCAGAGCGGAACGGCTGGCCTATATGAAAGAACATTATTCCAAATCCGAGCAGCTCGTACCGATGAGGGATGGCGTCGGGTTGTATACGCAGATTTACGCTCCGCGCGATCCTTCCGATAAGTATCCGATCATCCTGATTCGATCCCCGTACGGTATCATGCCGTATGACGATGTCTATCGGAATGAAATGTATCTGTCTTGGCATTTTGTGGAAGAGAAATACATCTTCGTATACCAGGATGTACGGGGCAGGTTTATGTCCGAGGGCGAGTTCGTGAACATGAGGCCCTATATTGTAAACAAGAAAAGTCCGCAGGATATCGATGAGAGCAGCGATACGTACGATACGGTCGAGTGGCTTCTGAAGAATGAATCGAATCATAACGGTAAAGTGGGCATTTGGGGCATCTCTTATCTCGGATTCTACGCTGCAATGGCTGCGATGAGCGGTCATCCCGCGGTCGTCGCGGTCTCGCCCCAGGCTCCGATGGCGGATCTGTTCTTAGGAGACGACGGCCATCATTACGGCGCGTTCTACCTTGCCCACGTGTTTCGCTTCATGGGCGCGATGGGCATGCCCAGAGAAGAACGGACGAAAACGTGGCCGCCGGATGCATTTTTCCGATACCCCACTCCCGACGGGTACGCGTTTTTCCTGAACCTCGGCCCTCTCAAGAACTTCGATAAACAATATTTTAAGGGAAAGAACGTATTCTGGAACGCGATGATGGAGCACGGCGCGTACGACGCGTTCTGGAAGGAGCGTTCGATCTACTCGCATCTCCGAGGCATCCGACCGGCGGTGATGACCGTGGGAGGGTGGTACGATGTGGAGGATTTATTGGGGACGCTTCAGACTTACGCTCACATCGAAAAACAGAATCCCGGTTTACAAAACACGCTCGTGATGGGACCCTGGAGGCACGGGGGCTGGAATCACTCGGATGGAGACAAATTCGGTGTTATCGAGTTCGGGAGCAAGACCGCTAAATACTTTGCAGAGCAGGTAGAATTTCCCTTTTTCAATTATCATCTGAAGGGGAAGGGCAGTCTCGATCTGCCGGAAGCGCTCGTGTTCGAGACCGGTTCGAACGTGTGGCGGTCGTACGATTCATGGCCTCCGAGGGATGCTGTGGAAAAAAATGTTTATCTTCATTCCGGCGGAACGCTCTCTTTCGACGAACCGACCGCGACGGATAAAAACAGTTATGACGAGTATATTAGCGATCCTCATAAACCGGTTCCTTTCACGACGATCACGCACAATTGGGTCCCAACGGAGTACATGGTGGAGGATCAGCGTTTTGCGGCGTCCCGCACGGATGTCCTCGTATACCAGACGGAAATCCTGACGCAGGATGTCACGATCACCGGTCCGATAACTGCGACGCTGTTTGTATCCACGTCGGGCACGGATGCCGATTGGGTCGTCAAGGTGATCGATGTTTTTCCTGACAGCACGCCGGATCCCAAATGGAATCCGAAGGGCATACGGATGGGCGGCTACCAGCTGCTCGTACGGGGCGATGTGATCCGCGGCAAATTCAGGAACAGTTTCGAGAAGCCGGAACCGTTCAAGCCCAACGAAGTGACAAAAGTCCAGTTTGACCTGCCCGACATGCAGCATCGGTTCTTGCGGGGGCACAAGATGATGGTGCAGATCCAGAACTCGTGGTTTCCCATGATCGACAGGAATCCACAGACGTACTGCGACATTTACAACGCTTCGGAGAGCGATTTCCAGAAGGCCGTTCAAAGGGTGTACTGGTCGGAAAAGTATCCTTCGCACATCACGCTGAGAACGGTGAGTTCGGAGGAATAAGAGGGGAAAAGCGATTTCGATCACGTTGGGTATCTTACGACTACGGTCATGTTATTTTTGAGTCAATGCGGTATTCAGTTTGCTGATTTTTTTCGTACAACGCTTCTCCCTTTCGCTGAGGCTGTTTTGACATTTTATGAACAGCACTATAAAGTGAAGGATGGAAAACTTGAATTGTATCCTTCCCAGGCGCTTGAAACCTGGTGGGATTGCACGAATTCAATGCCAGAGGTTGCCGGGATGCATTTCCTGACCGGGGAACTGCAAAGGCTTCCTGCCAATCTGGTGTCGAAAAATTTCAAGAATTTCATCAAGGATTTGCAGGCAATATTGCCTGAAATACCGACGCGGGAATTTGAGGGAATTCAAATGCTCGCTCCCGCCCGACGTTTTGAAAAAAAGAACAACATCGAAAATCCTGAGCTATATGCCGTTTATCCGTTTAAACTGTTTGGCTTGAATAAACCGGATATCGATTTGGCCATCCATGCTCTGGAACATCGCTGGGATAAGGGACATTTCGGCTGGCGCCAGGATGACCTGTTCATGGCGCTGCTCGGCTTGACGGATGATGCTCGGAAAGGTCTGGCGGAGCGGGCCGGTCGTTGGGATGATAAACATCGGTTCCCTGCGTTCTGGGGGCCGAATTACGACTGGACGCCAGATCAGGATCACGGCGGCGTCTTCGATGACTTTTTCATTTTATTCATGCCTCAACGAATTCACCGGATTGGCAGTGGCCGCTTTGATGGACTGGTAGCTTACTGTTAGCAGAGCAATTATCATGGCCATCAGACAAGGAAGTATGAAAATCCAAATGTTCAGACTGGTCCGATAGGCAAAGTTTTGCAGCCAGTTATTCATGGCGAAATATGCGATGGGCCAGGCAATGATGTTTGCCAGGACCACCCATTTTATAAATCTCAGGGAAAGGTGCACGAATATCCCCGTGACCGATGCGCCCAATACCTTGCGGATGCCGATTTCCTTCGTACTCTGTTCCACGATGAAGGCGGCCAATCCCAGAAGACCAAGACACGAGATGAATATGGCGAAAATCGTGAAGTACAAAAAGATCTTATTCATGCGCTGTTCAGAAATATATTGTCTGTCAATTGTCTCATCGAGAAAATGATATTCGAACGGGTATTCGGGGCAGTTCTCTTTCCAAATTTTCTCTAATAAATTGATGGTCGCCGGCACATCCATATCGGTTATTCTCACCGAGAGATAATTGGCCCATTCAGGTATGAGTTTTAGAATCAACGGTTCCACTTTTGTATGCAATGACTTATAATGGAAGTCCTTGATCACACCGATGATTCTGTAGTCCTTACCGGCCGTGAATCTTTTGCCCAACGGGTCTTCCATCCCCATTGCTGCTATCGCTGCTTCATTCAGAATCACTCCGGAAGTATCCGTGGCAAATTCTTTTGCGAAAAATCGTCCCTGGGACATTTCCATTTTATATGTATCGTAGAAGTCGTAGTTCACCGGAATGATTTGCATTTGTATACGTGTGTCGGGATCCTTGCCATCCCAATCGGCACCGGATGTACCGCTGCCCACGTCGATGGGCAGGTATCCTGATGATGCGACATTCAGGATGTTGGGATGTTGCAGTAACTGGTTTTTTACGGCCTGGTAATTTCTCTGGAGGTTTCCTCTCATGGACATGTAAATCAAGTTTTCTTTTTCAAAACCCAGTTTGGAATTTCTTATAAGAGTCAGCTGTTTTTGTACCATCAGTGTCCCGATAATAAGCATGATCGATAGTGAGAATTGGAAAATCACCAGTGCGTTTCTCAAGAACGATGAGTGGCTGGATCCTTGGATTCTCGTACCTTTCAATACTCTCGCCGGTATGAAGGATGACAGGAACCAGGCAGGGTACATCCCGGAGAAGAATCCGGTGATCACTAGAATGGATATAAAAGTTAAAACCAACCTGAAATCCAGGCGACTGATGACGGCGGGTTTGCCCGTCAATGAATAGAATGAGGGGAGAACGAGCACTATGATCAACAGAGCCAATATAAATCCCACGGTTACCATCAGGACGGCTTCCCCCAGGAATTGTCCGATGAGCTGCGAACGTTTTGCGCCCACCACTTTTCGAAGACCGATTTCTTTGGCTCGTTTTAACGAGCGAGCGGTGGCCAAGTTCATGAAATTGATGCAGGCGATGGACAGTATGAAAATAGCTATTATGATAAAAATCCGAATGTATGTGATGTCTCCCTGATTGCTGTTGGCAAAATCAAAATTAAACTTCGAATACAAATGAACTCGGGATAACGGCTGCAGGTAATACATGTTATGGTCCGGGTCATGGATTTCAATGAGAGTTTTGATTTTTTGATTCACTTCCATCATCGTGGCATCTCTCCGTAATTGCACATAAGTAATGAAAGAAACATTCGACCAATTATCGATGGGCATACCGTATTGTCCGAGGAGCTCGAAGGAGACGAGAAAATCGAATTGCAAATGCGAATTATGAGGAACATTTTGCATGACGCCCGTCACTATAAAATCGGTACTGCGGGTCGTCGTCAAGGTCTTGCCGATGGGATCTTCGCCGGCAAAATACCTGTCGGCCAATCGTTGGGAGATCACGATGGCGTTGGGATGGTCGATGGCGGTCGCCGGGTCGCCTTTCGTAAACGGGAACGTGAACATCTGGAATATATCGGGATCAGCGAATCCGCCGTATTCTTCAATACTCGTGTTATTGATTTTAAAACTAAGTCGATAAGATGTGTACCTCGTTGATTTGATGACTTCCGGGAATTCTTTTTTCATGATGCCCGCCAGTATGCCGGGGGTCACCATCTCGTGAACTTCGTTCGCACCCAGAGGGTCCAGCGCGACTCTGTAAAGATGATCCCTGTTTTCATGGAATCGATCATAGCTTAACTCATCCCGCACCCAAAGCAGGATAAGAGTACAACAGGCTATACCGATAGCCAAACCGGAGATGTGGATTAATGAATATCCTTTATGACGAAAGATGTTTCTTAAAGCAATTTTCAAATAATTTTTAAACATGATAAACCTCCAAAGTATTTTTATATACTGATATTTTAGAATAGAACTCAGCACTTGTCTCCAGTACCAGAAATCGGCCTTGCGCTTGCCTTCGGTTTCCCATTTATAGAAATATAACTCTTGTAAAGTATCAACGATGTTGAACTCTTCGTCATAGTGTGTGAATCCAGCTAACAGTTTTTTTGCCAGTGATGGCGGCGTCTTTAATGACTTTTTCATTGTATTCAGCCGATTCTGTATAACACTTCTGGTATGTTATCCCAGATCTTGTTGTTCATCGCTCTCGTTTGTTCGAGCGCTTCGAATCCTTCTTTTGAGATTTTGTATAGCATGATGCTTTTTACACCTTGAACCGGTGTGCCTTTTGTTTTCATGAGATAGCCTTTATAATGGAGTTGCTTGAGCGTGTTGAAGAGGGTGCCGATGATCATCTTTTCCGGTCATTTCCAGGATTTCTCGATGAATTGTCACGCTGTATGCATTTTTTTTTAATCGATAAACGGCCAGCATGACGGTTTCTTCAATTACAGTTAGTCTCTTCATGAGAAGTCTCCTTTTTGGTGAATGCCTTAATTTACAGTATTCGGCATAGAGCTTATAACGTAAATTACGTTATTTTGTTTCAAGAAATTTTCCCGGTTGCATCAGGATAAGAAATAGTCGGGTCAGAGTATTAGGGGCTGATTGTTCTATGAATCAACGGAGTGGGAAGCATTTTCCCCATGGGGCGTTCGAAAAGATCAAACCTTGTCAGGGACGGGGACTCTGACAAGATTTTTCTGTTACTCATACCGTAACGAATCGATCGGTCGGGCTAAAGCCGACTTGACTGCATGATAACCCACGGTCAGTCCGGTGACACCTAACATGATAAGAGCAGAAAAGAGAAACGGCAGTATGCCGATTTCCGTTCGATAGGCAAAATTCCGCAGCCATTGGAACATGATATAATAAGCTGCCGGCCAGGCGATCAAATTGGCCATGATTACCCAACGGGCAAATTCCCCGGATAGCATCAGGACAAGGCCAGGAACGGAAGCGCCTAAAACCTTTCGAATGCCGATTTCCTTGGTGCGCTGCTCAACGGCAAAAGAGGCCAAACCCAGTAGTCCGATACAGGCGACAAATATGGTAAATAAAGTAAAAATTGTAAAAATCCGGCCCGTACGTTCTTCGTTCTGGTATTGGGCATCGTAAATTGAATCCAGAAAAGAATATTCGAAAGGTACTCCTGGTACGACCTCATCCCAGGTCTCTCGGATTTGAGCCAATGTTGTACGCACATCCCCGGTTCGGAGACGGATCGACACATACGCCTCCGGCCAGGGACAGGCGCCGTGCAGCATCACCATGACCAGCGGTTTGACGGGCTCGTGAAAGGACTCGTAATTAAAATCCTTCACAATACCGATGATATGAAACGATGTCATCCCCTCGCCTCCAATCCAGATTCTCATCCGCTTGCTAAGCAAATCGTCCACACCCAACTTCCGGGCCTCGCTCTCGTTGATGATCACGGCCTGTCCGTCGCGGGGAATCTCTTTGGAGAAAAAACGGCCTTCCGCCATCTCCATCTTCATGGTCTCCTGGAAATCCGCATCAGCAATGTAAAAGTTCGTGCCTTGAGACGAGTTTGTGCCTTCGAGTCCCATTCCTATATTGTCAAACGATTCACCGGGCACACTCGAAGAAGCGGAGATTGCAGCAATCGAAGGATCGCGAAACAACATCTCCTTTAAGACAGGCAGCTTTTGATTAAGTTCCCCGTAGGTTCGGATCACCACCACCTGTTCCTGATCATAACCCAGATTCTGGTTCTGGATAAAATCCATCTGTTTTTGGACAACCAGGGTCGCCACCAAAAGTAGGATGGACAGGGAGAATTGAAAAACCACCAGACCGTTTCGAAGACGCGAACGCTTCAGACCCCGGCTGAATTTGCCGCTAAGCACGGACACAGGCTTGAACGAGGAGAGGAAAAAGGAGGGATAAATCCCCGCAATGACACCGATCAATACAGCCAGGAGGATTAAAGGAATGAGCAATATGGGATTTTCCATATAGGGAATTTGAAGCCAGGATTTTCCCACCAGATTACGGAATGCCGGCATCATCACATGTAGCGTGGCGAATGAGAGAACCGACGCGAGGAGACTCGTCATGACCGACTCCATTAAAAACTGACGGACAAGAGAAGTACGGGTAGATCCTACGGTCTTGCGAATGCCCACCTCGCGAGCCCGTCCGGCGGACCGTGCTGTGGAAAGGTTCATGTAATTGATGGCCGCGATGAGCAGGATAAACACCGCGATTATCGTGAAGAATTTAACGTATGTGCCGTTTCCGTTGACTTCAAATTCCCAGAGCAGGTGGGAGTTGAGATGGATATCCGCCAACGGTTGCAGGGGAAATTTCGTGTAATTGCCTTCTGCGATCACTGTTTCATACCGCTCAGGGGAGCCGAACATATGATTTTTCACAATGTCTGCCAGTTTATCTTCCAACGCTTCGACACTGTCTCCTTCACGCAGGAGTACATAGGTCTTAAATACATTCAATCCCCAGCTGGGCTCTTGGTATCGCTTAAAGGAAGCAAACGAGCACAGAACGTCCAGATGAAAATGGGACCGATTCGGTATGTCCTTGAACACGCCGGTGACAGTATAGTCCTCATCGAAGATGGTCAATACACGGCCAACCGCTTCTGAATCCCCAAAGTACTTTTTGGCCGCTTTCTCGGAGATCGCCACCGTGTAGGGCTCCGCCAAGATGGTCGTCGGGTTCCCTGCAACAAGGGGGAATGAGAAGAGTTTAAAGAATGCTTCGTCAGCGATCCCCTATCCCCCTTCATTGAATTTTCTCTCATCGGCAATCACAAGATATTCTTCGCGATAGCCTCGCTCGCGTGTGACAAGTTCCACTTCAGGACACTCTTCCTTCAGT